>JAJYLJ010000022.1 GCA_021787835.1 Deltaproteobacteria bacterium
GGCACGCCGCCTGCATACAGCGTCCTTGCTAGTCCTGGGGTTGGAATAAATACCGTCCCCATGAGCGCGGGAGGATTTGCAGGTTTTATTATTGAAATGGCATTGTCTAGAAATTTTTTCAATTCATCGTATTTTCTGGCGTCAAAGCCCATCTGTGATATTATAAAATGCGGGCTTAATGAGAGTTTTTTTATAAGCTTTTGATACTGTGGTATGAGCTCTGCTTCCATACGCTTAAACGGTGATACAACGCATCCTGCACTAAATGCGGTCGGCGCAAGCCTTATCCCGCCGCCAGGCGCTCTCGGGTCGAGGAGCCTGCCTGCGTTCATGTCTTTTATCATCATCAAGACTTGAACCGAGTCCATGTCAAAGACAGGTTTTGCGTTTCCTTTAAAGCCATATCTCGGGTAGTCGCCCGTTACGATCAGCAGCCTCTTGAGCCCCAACCGGTCCAGTTCGAAGAGCTCGCTTTCCATCAGGTTTCTGTTCTTGTCCTTGCATGAGAAATGTATGATGGGATCAATTCCAACGGCCTTTATCTCCTGCCCAAGTACCTTAGGGGCAAGGGCGGGGTGCCCGCCCGCATTGTCCGTGATGGAGAGCGCGGAAATCTTGCCATCCTTGGCCGCCTCTTTCGCAAAAAGGAGTATGTCGTTTACCGCCTTTCCGCCCGAGGCCCGCGCAGGGACAAGTTCAAACGTGATTTTAAAATTCTGCTTCATCGTTTTTGCGATCCAGTAAGGTTTCTGGGCAGATCCCCGGGCCGCATCAACCCCTCAATCTTCGTTTGTCTTCCACTCTGATGGTGACCTTCTGGTTGTCCAGATATTCAAGAAGCGGAATCATGTATTTTCTGGAAAGCCCCCCCGTGAGGTCGCGGAAGTCATTTACGGCTATTTCGCCGTGTTCCTTCAGAAAAGTAACGACCATATACCTTACCTGGTCAAGGACGGCCCTGTGGTAATATAGATCATCCTTGAGCCTTATAAGCACACCCTCCCTCACGAGAAGATCAAAGATATTGGATGCCTGCCCAGCCTCTGACGAGACCACGGCCAGGGCATCCTTCCTTGGAGGCGGTTCGAACCCTGTTTTTTTGTACAAGTCCTCGATTTTTTGCCTCACTGAGGCGTCTTTTTCCCCGAGCGAAATCTGGTGAGATGAAAGCCTTACTAAGTCTTTGTCTTGTACGGCGTCGCCTGAGGTTACAAGTTCGGCGAGCAGCTTCTGAAACATGCGTCCATCATGTCCAGCGCCAGGAGGAAAGATGTGGGACCGAAGTTCTTCTTTTGACACTCCCTTGGCCAATGGATTTTCATGGTGGTACTCTGCAAGAAACCCTTTTGTCTTTTCCTTTATGGATCTATAGATGTCTCCATGCACGATTCTTTTTTCATCCGTATCCATGCGTACGGCGTTTTTGCTGGAGAAGAGCCCTTCGAGGGCACGTTCAAGGCCTTTACCGTAAAGTCCGCTTCTTATGGCAAGCTCGGATTGCGTTAAGCCCCTCGCGCCAGCCTGTTTAAGATGGTAGCCGATTGCGGTCTGCGGCTCGGTCCTGTCAAGCATTCCGAGTTCAGACCATAGCTCTGGCCTCGATCTCTTGCGCTTCCTTGGCAGCGGATGTAGCACGATGCCGCCGCCTATGGTGCGTATGGGCGAATAGCTCCTGATCACATAATGGTCGCGAGGCAGCACTGCCACAGGCCTTTCAAGCCTGATCTGGATAAACGTCTCTTGCCCGGGTTCGATCTCATCTTGCTGCATGAATATCCTTCCGATGATCTCGGCAGTGCCGATGTGAAATCTGACAGGGCTTCGATGTTTAAGCGGGCGCCTCGCACTTGAGAGATAAAGCAACTTCAAATCTAACAGATAGCTTGGATGGAGGCTTCCTGGGGTTGCTATTACATCTCCCCTTTCAATATCTTCTCTGTCAAGGCCTTGGAGGTTGAGAGCGGTCCTGAGGCCTGGCGTTGCCTCGCTGGCCGGTGCACCATGAATCTGGATACCTCTTATCCTGGCCTTGAGGCCCTTTGGATAAACCAACACATCTTCACCGGTCCTTATCTGGCCTGAAATGGATGTCCCCGTAACCACGGTTCCAAAGCCCTTTACGGTAAAGACCCTGTCCACCGGCAGCCTGTAAGGGCCTGTCGGCATCTTGCCTGAGAGTTCTCCAACTATTTTTTGTATGGCAGCGGTAACTTCAGGCACTCCATCCCCGGTGGTAGATGAGACGGCAAGGATGGGTGCATCGTCAAGAAACGTCCCCGCCGTGAAACCTCTTGCCTCAGCCTTTACAAGCTCCAGCCAATCGGGTTCGACGGCGTCTTTTTTTGTCAGGACCACAAGTCCCTTTTTGATGCCGAGGAGCTGGCATATCTCCAGGTGTTCTCTGGTCTGCGGCATCACGCCTTCATCAGCCGCTATGACAAGGGCCACAAGATCTATGCCCATGGCCCCCGCCACCATGTTTTTTACAAAGCGTTCGTGTCCTGGCACGTCAACAACGCCGATCCTCTGGCCGTTTGGCAGGTCAAGGTGTGCAAAACCTAGTTCTATGGTTATACCGCGCCTTTTTTCCTCCTTGAGCCTGTCCGTATCTATGCCGGTCAGAGCCTTGACGAGTGCTGTCTTTCCGTGGTCGATATGGCCGGCGGTGCCAAGGATGATCGTCTTCTGCTGCATCTTTTTAGCTGATTTTAGCCCCCGGCGTAACGTCCTGATCTGATATGGCAGTCAGGTGTAGTCCTTTTTCGTCCTTGGCCACAAGCAACATACCTTCGGACGTGACCCCCTTAAGTTTTGTCGGTTTAAGATTTGCAACTATTATGACCTTGCGCCCGATAAGCCCTTCCGGCCTGAAGTGTTCCGCGATACCTGCAACGATTGTGCGTTCCTCCGGGCATCGCACGGTAAGTTTTAGCAGCCTGTCCGCCTTTGGTATATTTTCTGCGCCTGTTATCTCCGCGATTTTTAACTCCACCTTTTTGAATAGGTCGATATCAATCTGATCGCCTGTATTTTCTTCTAAATTTTGCGGTCCGGATGACACGGTTCTTCTCCTTTCAGTGTCTTTGCCTGTGGCGTCAATCTTTTTGGCGTCAATTCTGGGGAACAGGGAAGGTATACGCACGGTTTTCGTCCCAGGCTGGAGCATCCCCCATTTTCTTGCTTGGTTAAGCCTTAGAGAGGTCTTTGGATCAAGCCCGAGGGCAGTTTGTATCTTTACAGCCGATGCCGGAATGACAGGATAGATGAGAATCGAGATTATGCGTATGGATTCAAGCAGTGTGTAGAGAACATCCTCGAGTCCTTCCCGCTGCAAAGGGTCTTTGGCCAATTCCCATGGCGCCGTCGTGTCAATTACCTTGTTGGCGATATTCATTGTCTCCCATGCCTTTTTAAGCGCCTTGTGTATCTCAAAGGCGTCCACGTCGGCTTCGAACTGGGGGACAAGCTCAAGCACCGCTTTCTTAAGTTGGCTTCCGGCGCCGCTTGCCACGGACGGGCGTGGAACCCTGCCGTCATTGTATTTGGAGATCATGGTGAGGCTGCGGCTTACAAGGTTTCCAAGGTCATTTGCAAGGTCGGCGTTTATTCTGGTCCTGATGGCATCTTCGCTGAATGAGGCGTCCAGCCCGAAGGCCATCTCCCTTATAAGGCAGTACCTGGTCGCATCCATCCCAAAGGCGGCTACCAGGTCTTTCGGTCTTATTACATTCCCAAGGCTCTTCGACATCTTTTGTTCCTTTATCTGCCAGTAGCCATGCACATGGAGGTGTCTAAAGGGGGGAAGACCCATGGCGTTAAGCATGATGGGCCAGTAGATGGCATGGGGCTTAAGGATGTCCTTCGCTATTACGTGTTCCGCAAACGGCCAGAATTTTGAAAAGTTTTCATCGCTTGGGTATCCAAGGCCCGAGAGATAGTTTATCAGTGCGTCAAACCAGACGTATGTCACGAATTTCTTGTCAAACGGAAGCGGAATCCCCCATGTAAGACGGCTGGCGGGCCTTGATATGCAAAGGTCCTCAAGTGGTTCCCTTAGAAACGACAGGATCTCGTTTCTATAGCGCTCTGGCGTGATAAAATCAGGATTTTTTCTGATGTGATCCACGAGCCAGTCTTGATAGCGGCTCATGAGGAAGAAATAGTTTTCCTCTTTAGTCTTGACAGGTTCGGTGCCGTGGTCAGGGCATTTGCCGTCCACAAGCTCCCTCTCCATATAAAAGCGTTCGCAGCCGAGACAGTAAAGCCCCTCGTATTCCCTGAAGATGATCTCGCCGTTTTTATATATCTTCCCAAGAACCGCCCGTACGGTTGCCATGTGGTCCTGATCTGTTGTGCGGATAAACCTGTCGTATTCTATGCCAAGCAATGGCCATGTGGCTCGAAATTCGGCGCTGATCTCATTCACATATTCCCTTGGCGCAACTCCTCTTTTTTTTGCGGCCTGGACGATCTTATCTCCGTGTTCATCCGTGCCTGTAAGAAAAAAAGTTTCTTGCCCCTTAAGCTTCCGGAATCTGTTTTGCACGTCGGCAACCAGCGTGGAATATGCGTGCCCGATATGCGGAGGCGCGTTTACGTAATATATCGGGGTTGTGATGTAAAGGCGTTCTTTCATTTTTTGGTGGCCCCTTGGCCTTTGTCCCCCTTATTTCTGTCAGGGTGTCTCTTTTTGTCCCCTTCTTTTTTTGCCGTTTTTTTGTCTCGGCGGTTTTACGGCGCCCTCAGCGACAGGTTCCTTTGCTGCACCTTGGCCTCCTTCGACCCCTGTTTTTTTATGACGCCTGTCGCCTTGGTCCTTGCCGGAGTGTCTTTTATCGTCACGTTTTTTTTCGTTTTTTTTATGGTGTCCGCCCTTTTCTCCTGTATATATGGCGGCCGGCCTATGATTCTCCTGATTCTCCTCATAATCCGCCGGAATGTCCTCTATAGACGCAAAGGCGCTCGCGTCTTCTGTGTCCGATGATTCAATTGATTCAATATGACTATCGCTCAGGCTGCCTTCCTGCCTTAGCCTGATGTATGTTTCGTATTCATATGTAAGACAGCAGAGCAGCCTTCCACAGAGGCCCGAGATCTTTGACGGATTCAGGGGCAAATTCTGCACCTTGGCCATTTTTATGGATATCGGGTCAAAATTTTTCAAGAATTTTGAACAGCATATCTCACGTCCGCAATCCCCTATACCGCCAAGCATCTTTGATTCGTGTCTTATCCCGATCTGGCGCATCTCGATGCGTGTCTTCAGTGTTTTCACGAGCTCTTTCACCAGTTCACGGAAATCGATCCTGTTTTCAGAAAAATAATAAAAGATTATCTTGCTGCCTTCAAAAAAGCGCTCTACCTGTATGAGCTTCATATTGAGGCCAAGGCTGCGGATAAACTCCAGACATATATGCCTGGCCTCTTTTTCTCTATCGAGATTCTGGTAGTAAAGCTCAATATCGTTGGTGCTGGCCAGGCCCTCGAGCTTTGGCGGCAGGGAGTTCACCGGCAAGTCTATCTTTACCGGCGCCTCGACTATGTGTCCCACCTCTCTTCCGTGTTCAGTTGGCGCGACCACCCATTCGCCCTCTTTCACAGGTATGCTGCCGGCGTCAAAATGGGTTACACACATGCCCGGCCTCAATTGCACGCCTACAAGGTTTATCTGCACAAGGCCCTCGGGGCCCGGCCCCGGCGGGCCATTGTCTTCTTGCGTCTGTCCCTGGTCTTCTTCTGGTGTTGCTGGCATATTGTCTTTGTCGTTAGCCTTCATAAAAATTGACTGTAACAAATTTTATCCGTCGCTAAAAGGGTTATTGTTTTTTCTTATCCAGAATACCAGCGCGGCTTCAAGGACAAGTCCCTGATTTACGTTCCGCTCAAGCATCCATTCGGCATGGTCAAGAAACCTGCTGTATTCCGCAAGTTTGTCATCAGTTATTGCATCCGCAAGCCTGCACAATATCTTGAGCCCGTCCTGGTTGATGATGCTTGAAGTGACTGCGTTCGTGCGGTCCGGCCAACGTCTTTTCATCTCTAGTATGAGTCTCAGATCTCTCGTTATCGAGCGAAGCGTCTGTATAGCGATAAGTGTTGCATTCATGTCTCCTGAAAATTTTTTGCATAGCCTGAAAGACGCCGGCACGGCCTCGGTCCCTTTCTTTGTGAAGAGGCCGAAGAGTTCCTTTTTTGTCTCCAACGCCCCTTGTTCCAACAACATTTCAGCCTTTGCCGGGCTGCCTTCGGCGAGACAGGAGAGAAATCTTGCGGCCTCGCCTGTACATGCAAGCCTTTTTTCGGCGAATTCCATCAGTTCAGACTGCGGCACAGGCTCGCATCTTATTATCTGACAACGCGAGACCAGTGTTGGGAGCAATTCGTCGGCGCACGACGCGGTGATGATAAGATGGTTGTGACTTGGCGGCTCTTCAAGGGTCTTTAGCAGGGCGTTTGCAGCCTCTTGATTCATCTTGTGGGCGTTTATAATAATCGCGACCCTGCGGTCCGCCTCAAGCGGCGCAAGCGATACCTCCTGTTGCAGCCTTCTTATCTGGTTCATCTTGATCGTGGAGGCATCCGGCCTGATCATGAAAAAGTCCGGGTGCAGGTTGCGTCCTGTCTTTATGCAGGGGCGGCAGACCCCGCAAGGCCGTGGGATATCCCGCATTTCAGGCGCCTCGCAGAGAAAGAGCCTTGCAAGATTCACGGCCAGCGCCTCCTTGCCGCTTCCTTCAGGGCCTGTGATGGCGTAGGCGTGGGCAAGGTGTCCATGTCTTAACACATCACCCATTTTTTTTATGATACGGGTCTGTGCTGACGATGCAGGGTGGAAGGCGTCTTTTTGTTTCACTCGTTATCTTCGGCCGGCCAAAGACTCATTTGAACGGATGCGTCTTTTCCCTCTTCATTTTTTTGCACTGCGGCATCTTTCGCGGCTGTGCCCTCAGCGTTGCCTTCGCCGCGCAGGTAGAAATATCGTCCATAAGGTCTTTGGTATTCAGTCCACCCATAGCCGGCGCCATTTATACCGCTTTTGAGGCTACCCAGATAGTTGAGTTTGGCGTCAAGGTCGTCGATCATGTGAAGCACTATCGCCTCTTCCATCATGGGCAGAATCGGCGCTCCAAACTCTCTTTGTCCGTGATGACTCAGGATGAGATGTTGCAAGGTCATTAACTCTTGGGCGTCTTCATCCAGGCCCAATTCGGCCGTTACCTTATTTATCGTGGCCAGGCCAAGCATTGAGTGCCCGAGTAGCCTTCCCTTGCTTGAGTAATCTATCGGCGGGGATGCGAAGGTGAATTCATCAATCTTGCCTATGTCATGGAGGATGGCCGCGGTTATGAGGAGATCGCGGTTGAGATGGGGGTACAGATTCGATACAACATCGGCGAGCCTTGCAACGGACACGCAGTGTTCCAGCAACCCTCCGAGATAGGCATGGTGGAGGTTCTTTGCGGCAGGGGCATCTGCAAATGCGTTGATGGTCTGCTTGTCGTGGAATAGGCCTGAAAGCAAGCTTTTATACAGTGGTGTCTTTATGTTTTTTATAAATTTCAGGAGATTGAGCCAGAGCCCTTGCCTGTTCTTTGTGGTGGCCGGCATGAATAATGTCATATCCATGTCTTTATCCGCAAGGTCTTCGTCGGTAAGCCTGGTGATTTCTGATATCTTGACCTGGGTTAGACCCTGCCATGACAATGCGTCGCCTTTTATATAAACAAAATCCTTTTGTTCAAAGGTATTGTCTGCATCCTGCGCATTTTCCCATATGCGTCCTTCTATCTCGCCGGTCCTGTCCATAAGCCTCAAGGCTAGATACGGGCCGTTTTTGCCTTCATTCAAGCGTTTGGACATTACGACAAAAATCCCGTCAACCGGCTGGCCCTGTTTTATGTCGGCCACCATGCTTCCTTTTTTCATCGGCGCTTGCAGGTTTTTAAATTAGCTATTATTGGTTTCATTTTCAATTATTGTTTGCCGGATAAGTCTTATTGAATGGTGAAAACTATAACCAAGGAAGGATAAAATAGCAAACCGTCCGCCTGTCTTTTTGTGGCTGGTTTCATGTGGCGCCAGGCTTGTGTTTTGAGAGGCAAAATGCATCCTTTCCCACCCGTAGGGTTTAAAGATCGTATAGTCTGCAAAACCTTTGACAGATGGGGAGGGGTGAGCAAGGCGCCCTACGACGAATTGAATGTCGGGCTTCATGTCGGAGATGACCCCGAGGCTGTAAGGAAAAACAGGCGGATCGTCGCATCCGGCATGGGTGCGTTGTCTCTTGTGAGTTCATTCCAGGTGCACGGTGAGAATATCGAGCTGATAAA
Organism: Deltaproteobacteria bacterium; assembly: GCA_021787835.1. Classification (GTDB taxonomy): domain Bacteria; phylum Desulfobacterota; class Dissulfuribacteria; order Dissulfuribacterales; family Sh68; genus JAJYLJ01. Next base: position 8,331 of record JAJYLJ010000022.1, read on the forward strand.
TGATCCTATGGATGGGTTGGCCGGGTCCGACATATTAAACGGCGTGGATGGCCTCATGACCAATAGATCTGGAGTCGGCCTTATGATTCAACATGCCGATTGCCAGGCGATCGTTTTTTTTGACCCTGTAACAGGGGCTGCGGCAAATATTCATTGTGGTTGGCGCGGTAGCGTTTTAAATATGCCAGGTAAGGCCGTCAATGCGATGGCAAGGAGTTTCGGCTCCAATCCAGGGGATATGCTTGCGTGGATCAGTCCTTCTCTTGGGCCGTGCTGTGCGGAATTCAAGGGCTGGCGGGAGCTTTTGCCAGCTTCGTTTCTCAGATTTAAGGTCTCAAGCGATCGTTTTGACTTCTGGGCCGCGACAAAGGCGCAACTGTCCGATGCTGGAGTCAAATCCGAACATATTTATGTCTCTGGGGATTGTACATTTTGTAATGAAAATTATTATTCTTATCGAAGAGACGGCACTACAGGCAGGTGTGCAACGGTTGTAATGCTTCTTTAAGATAAAGGGGGGAACATGCTCGAGATAAAAGACCTCTATTTTTCGGTTGATGAACAGGATGCGCAATCGGTTATACACACACGGACCATAGTAAAGGGGGTCAGCTTTACATTTAAAAAAGGAAAATTTTATGCCATAACCGGTCCAAATGGCAGCGGAAAGACCACTATTGCAAAGCTGATAATGGGCATAAACCCCATAACGTCCGGCAGTGTGCTGCTGGAGGGGAGGGACATCACGTCCCTTGGCGTAACCGAGAGGGCTAGGGCTGGCATCGCCTATAGCTTTCAAAACCCGGCGCGTTTTAAGGGCCTTACATTCAGAGACATGCTTTCCATTTCGGCTGGCACCACAGATGAGTCGGAACTTGTAAAGGTGCTTATAAGGGTCGGCATATGCTCCCTTGACTTTTTGGATAAAGAGGTCGGGCATGCGCTTTCTGGCGGTGAAATCAAAAAGATAGAGCTTGCCACTACCATTGCGAGAAATCCGAAGGTCGCTATCTATGACGAACCTGACACCGGCATCGATCTCTGGACCATAGGCCCCATGATTGAGCTTTTGAAGAGGGAAAGAGACGAAAACGGCGCTACGACAATCGTGGTGAGCCACAACGAAAAATTTCTCCAGGCAGCGGAGGAGATACTGCTTATAAGAGACGGTCAAATCATGCATGTTGGGGACCTGAGCAGCACGACACCCCTGCTTCAGGACCTTGATTTCTGTAACTGGAAGACGATTTGTGAAGGAGAAGCATATGCTAGATGTCATAGATAGGGAGCTTCTAAAGGGCGTGGCCGACCTCGAGGGCATACCAAAAGGTGCATACAATATAAGAAAAAACGGCAAGTTACTAGCGCGGCAGGTATCCGCCAATATTCTGATCGAAACCAATGAAGACAATACCGGTATAAATATCATTATTAAGCCTGGCACGGTTAACGAATCCGTGCATATCCCGGTGATACTCAGCCAGGCGGATCTCTTTGATGTCGTGAAAAATTCATTCGTCATAGGCGAGGCCTGCGATGTCACTATTGTAGCTGGTTGCGGCATACATTGCGGATCGGATAAGCCAGAGGGCCATGCCGGTATCCATGAATTCAAGATAGGCAAGAGCTCGAAGGTGAAATATGTCGAAAAACACTTGGGAGTCGGGCCTGGCTCAGGCAAGCGCACACTTAATCCGGTGACCAGGGTCTTTTTGGAAGAAAGGGCGCACGCCGAAATGGAGCTAACTCAGATAGGCGGGGTGGATAACGCACAGCGCACCAATGAGGCTGATCTCGGGCCGGGAAGTTCAGTGCTTATAACAGAGCGCGTCATGACCGATGGGGTCCAAAGGGCCGTATCGAAAAATACCATACTCCTAAAGGGCGAAGGCAGCAGGGCGGAACTGATTTCCCGTTCCGTTATAAGAGGGGACTCGAGGCAGGACTTTTACGCCGTGCTCGAGGCCCGCGCCCGTTCTTATGGCCACCTCGAGTGCGACGCCATAGTCATGGACAACGGCACCAACGAGACCGTTCCGTCGTTAAGGAGCCTCCACCCAGACGCCGAGCTTACTCACGAGGCGGCGATAGGGAAGATTGCAAACAGCCAGCTCATGAAACTCATGAGCCTTGGGCTTACCTATGACGAGGCGGTGGACAGGATCATCCGCGGGTTCTTAAGATAAATTCTTATCCGCTCTTGACATCATGTAAGAAGCCCTATAATGTTGCACCCGTTGTTGTAACATTCTCGGTCCCATCGTCTAGTGGCCTAGGACGCTGGCCTCTCACGCCGGAAACAGGGGTTCGAGTCCCCTTGGGACCGCCAAGATAAGATCAGGCAGCACATGACACATATTCCATTATGTCTTGTTCACTTTCAGGGCCGCCTCTAATCCTTGATCAAACAACCCTTTTCTTATTTCATTTATTTTATTGAAGTTTTTGGTTGTTTCATTTGGCCGCTGCGCAATGGACAGAAGTTAGGTTTGAGCATGCCAGCAAAGGCCGCACGGTTCCGTTTGGCCTGTGATATGTTTTTTGTCGGTTGGTTATCGAATCGGCGGGTCGGGCTGGTGGGATAGTGCATCTTTTATATAGCACGCTTGACTTAATATGAGCATTTGCTTATAATAAAACCGTAATTCAACTCAAGGAGGAAAGGAAATGAAGATAGCTGTTCCATCACGCGGAAGCCAAATTGACAATCATTTTGGACACTGTGATTATTTTTCAATCTTCACGATGGACGAAAATAAGGAGATTACTAGGGAAGAAATAATTGAATCCCCCAAGGAGTGCGGATGCAAGTCCGATATAGCGGCAATACTAGCGCAACTTGGTGTGACGACAATGCTTGCCGGGGGCATGGGGGAAGGGGCCGTTCGCGTGCTTCAAGGAAATGGCATAAAAGTTATACGCGGCTGCTCGGGTGATGCAAGGCAGGCTGCCATGGATTGGATAAACGGTAGGCTTGTGGATTCAGGCATTGTATGCAGCAGTCATGAATGCAGCAGCCATTAAGTGAAATCCGTAGTCAGGGTTGGTTTCCATTTTCCATGACCGGTGCGCGCCTGTAAGCTGGCCTTGTTGTTCGGGTATGGGAAATGGAAACCTGAACTAGGCGTCTTTTCTTATGAATTTTTATCTTGCATCTCTATTGCATTGCGAAATGTGGCGTTTTTTTAAGACTGAAAAGGCGATAAAATTTAAAAAACCATATAAGCTCCGCGGGGCCTCGCGTATTCATATAGGAGAAAATTTTCATGCCGGCAGCAATTTATGGCTAGAGGCGGTAACATGTTACGGAGGCCAAGATTTTGATCCGATAATTAAAATATTGGATAATGTGTCACTCAGCACGCATGTACATATAGCCTGCACGAACAGGATAGAGATAGGGAATAATGTCTTAATGGGCAGTTATGTCCTCATTACTGATCATAATCATGGTTATTATGATTCCCTCCATTCCACTAGACATGAATCCCCATATATTCCGCCTGCAAGACGGATGTTGACCGAGGATGGCCACATAACGATTGGCGATAATGTGTGGATAGGCAGCATGGTTTCGATCCTGCCAAATACAACGATCGGAAACGGTTCCATAATAGGATGCAATTCCGTGGTGAAGGGTGACATCCCTTCCTATTCAATAGCTGTCGGCAACCCTGCAAAGGTAATAAAAAAATATAGTTTCGACAAAGAGATATGGGTTGATATAGCCGATTTGAAATAAGGCCTTGCCTGCCGCCGTATTTATATATTGACTGAAACTCAGGACCGGTCGCGCGGTAGCCCGTCTTTGATATAATTTCTCTCCTATATTTTGCGAATCTGTTTATAATATTATTGTAAGATCAAACGGTAATTAAGGGATAATTTTTAATGCCTGATAAAAGATCTGTCCTTAGGGATAGGGTTGCGCTGTGGCTTAAGTTCCTGAGGGAGCTTGGCGTCGAGACACTGGAAATGACTGATAGTGTGAGGGAGTTTCTGGGCAAGGATGCTGCCTGTGTATGTCCAGGAGCGTTTAAGCCCGGCCCATTAGAAGATGCGCAAGGGGGTTGTCGCGTCCCTGCCCTGGCCGCATCTGTAACTCCTGTAAATAATGATGATATGCCGCCGCCCAAGGGTAAGAGCCAGCTCGCCGATGTGCTTGTACTTCTCGGGAACTGCAAGAGATGCGATCTTCATAAGCAAAGGACCAATATAGTCTTTGGAGAAGGGCCGGATAACGCCCGTCTCTTTATTGTGGGTGAGGCCCCCGGCAGGGAAGAGGATATCGAGGCGCGGCCTTTTGTCGGGCCGTCAGGAGCTCTTCTCGCAAAGATGCTCAAGGCCATCAACATAGACCGCGCATCTGCCTATATAACAAGCGTAGTAAAGTGCAGACCGCCTGAGAACCGCACACCAAGGCCCGAGGAGATAGCTGCTTGTTTGCCCTTTCTTTTCATGCAGATCATGGCGGTATCCCCTAAATTCATCCTTGCCCTTGGGCAGACTGCGGCGCAGTCGCTCATTGGCGACAAAAGGGCCGTGCATGGACTTAGGGGCGCGTTTCATCCGCTTTGCTTGAATAAGATGGAGGCATCAGATATAAAGGTGCTCGTAACATATCACCCTGCCTATATCCTTAGGCATGGCGGCGACAGACAAAAGGCGATAAAGCTCGAGGCTTGGAGGGATCTTCAGATGCTGCAAAAGGAATATGAAAAGATTGTTTAAGGCATGTCTTGCCATTATGTTGTCCCTATTGTTCCTATGTTCGAGCGGTCCTTTTCTTTTTGCCGGCGGGTCCGCGCGGACCGGAGGCCGGGCCAAGATATATGTTGCAAAATTGAGGGGTGCCATAAATCCGGGAACAGCCGAGTTTCTTAAGAGGGCCTTGCAAGAGGCCGAGGCTTCAAGGGCCGGGCTCCTTGTCATAGAGCTTGACACCCCCGGCGGGCTTGTCTCTTCGCTGAGGGATATGGTGCAGATGGTTATGGCGTCAAGCGTCCCTGTGGCGGTCTATGTCTCGCCCGAAGGGGCGCAGGCGGCCTCTGCCGGCGCCATCCTCACCATGGCGGCCAATATAGCCGCAATGGCGCCTGGTACGAACATAGGGGCCGCGCATCCTGTCGGGGTTGGTCTTGGCGCAGAGATGGATGCCACTATGGCAAAAAAGGTAGAAAACGATCTTGCGGCCATGGCAAGGAGCATAGCCCAGGAGCGTGGACGGAATGCGGCCTGGGCTGAAGACGCCGTGAGACAGAGTGCGTCTGTGACCTCTGCCGAGGCGCTGAAGCTACATGTTGTTGATGTCGTCGCCACGGATCTTTCCGGTCTTTTAAGCCAGATAAACGGCATGCGGGTGAAATTGAAGACCGGTGAAGACATACTTGTGACCGAGCCCCATGAGATCGTCGGGATAGGAGAGAATTTCAGGGAAAAGGTCCTGGGCGCGATAGCCGATCCGAATATTGCATATGTCCTTGTCATGGTTGGTATGGTAGGGCTCTATTTTGAGTTCGCCCATCCAGGGGCGGTATTCCCGGGTGTTGCGGGCGTCATGGGGCTGCTTCTTGGGCTTTTCGCCCTTGAGGCCTTGCCTGTAAATATAGTCGGTGTCTTGCTGCTTTTTTTGGCCATGGTACTCCTTGTCCTTGAGCTTTTTGTAATGAGTCATGGTATCCTTGGGGTGGCGGGTTTTGTCGCCCTTGTTCTTGGTTCCCTTATGCTTTTTGATACTACAGGTACGGGCATATCCATCTCGTCGGAGATACTCTGGACCACCCTTTTGAGCGTCGGGGTGTCTTTGGGCCTTATAATATATCTTGCGGCAAAGGCCGCTTCAGCCAGGCCGCGATCCGGCCCGGAGGCGCTGATAGGGGAAGAGGGTGTGGCTATGGAAGACACCGGGCCTGATGGCGGCAAGGTATTTGTGCATGGCGAGATATGGACGGCCATCGGCGATGGGCATATACCTAAAGGGGCGAGGGTTATAGTCGCTGGTATCGAGGAACTCAAATTAAAAGTCAAGGCGATGTAGGCCAAGAGGAGGGCATCATGACATTTTCGATGTTGTTTTTGATCTTTCTGGTGGTGAGCTTTTTTGCGTCCGCCATTCGAATCATGAATGAATACGAGCGGGCCGTGGTTTTCAGACTGGGCCGCGTGATAAACGCTAAAGGACCCGGGATCATCATTCTTGTTCCTGTCCTCGACAAGATGAGAAGACTGGATTTGAGGACCGTTACCCTGGATGTCCCGTCCCAGGACGTCATCACCAGGGATAACATCTCTGTGAAGGTGAGCGCGGTGGTCTATTTCAGGGTGATCGATCCTGTCAAAGCCACGGTGAATGTGGAAAACTATCTCTTTGCAACATCTCAGCTTGCCCAGACCACCTTGAGAAGTATCTGCGGCCAGGCCGAGATGGACGAGCTTTTATCAGAGCGTGATAAAATCAATGCAAAGATACAGGGGATATTGGACCTGGATACAGCACCGTGGGGTGTAAAGGTCAGCAAGGTCGAGGTGAAGGACATAGATCTTCCGGTCGAGATGAAACGGGCCATGGCGAAACAGGCTGAGGCTGAAAGGGAGCGCCGAGCCAAGGTCATAAATGCAGAAGGCGAGTTCCAGGCGGCTGAAAAGCTCTCCGATGCCGCTGCCATTATACGGAAGTTCCCTGAGGCCTTGCAGCTCCGCTATCTCCAGACCCTCAGGGAGGTGGCCACGGAAAACAACTCTACGACCCTCTTCCCCATTCCGATCGACCTCTTCAGGCCGTTTATAGACGCGTACAATCGCAGCAAGACAGAAGGAGACGTTAAGGATATATGAGCGTACTGCCATTTCGTAATGTAGCCATTATAGCCCATGTCGACCATGGCAAGACGACCCTTGTGGACGCCATGCTTTGGCAGAGTGGGGTCTTCAGGGAAAACCAGCGCGTTGAAGAGCGGGTGATGGATTCAAACGCGCTTGAGCGTGAGCGGGGGATCACCATACTGGCCAAGAACACGGCCATTCATTATGGAGACATCAAGATAAACATTGTGGACACCCCGGGACACGCTGATTTCGGAGGCGAGGTTGAGCGCACCCTCCAGATGGTGGACGGTGTCATCCTGCTTGTGGATGCAGCGGAAGGGCCGTTGCCCCAGACCCGCTATGTCCTTAAAAAGGCCCTTGAGCTTGGGCTCCCGCCCATTGTGGTCATAAACAAGATCGACCGCTCGGATGCAAGGCCCCATGAGGTCTTAAACGAGATTTACGACCTCTTTATAGACCTTGACGCCCTGGATGAGCAGCTTGAATTTCCAGTGCTTTACACAAACGCAAAAAAAGGGATCGCCTTGAGGGAAATCGGCGACAGCTCAAAGGACCTTAAGCCCATGTTTGACGAGATCATAAGGACCATACCGCCGCCGATAGGCTATACGGATGCCCCGTTGCAGCTTCTTATTACAAACCTTGACTATAGCGACTTTGTTGGAAGGCTTGCGGTCGGGCGTATATTCAATGGAACGATCAGGCATGGCGCCACAATTGGTGTGGCAGGAGAGGGCGGTGTCATCCAGAGCAAGGTAGGTGTCCTTTACAGCCACGACGGTCTCAAGAGAATAGAGGTTGAAGAGGCCATGGCCGGCGATATCGTTGCTGTTGCCGGCATCGAAGGGGTTTCGATAGGCGACACGCTGGTGGACATTGAAACACCAATGCCCATGAAGCGTATTGTGGTGGATGAGCCCACCATTGCGATGGTCTTCTCGGTCAACACCTCGCCATTAGCCGGCAGAGAAGGTTCGTATGTCACTTCACGGCATCTTAGGATGCGTCTTGAAAAGGAGATGCTTCACAATGTAAGCTTGAAACTTGACGCCATGTCAACGGATGCCTTCCGGGTAAAAGGGCGCGGTGAGTTGCAGCTTGCCATACTTATCGAAACCATGCGCAGGGAAGGCTATGAAATGAGCGTATCAAAGCCTGAGATACTTACCAGAGAGATAGACGGCGTGATCCATGAGCCTATGGAGCTCGTCGTGGTTGACTGTCCGGAGGAGTTTATAGGTGTTGCGGCCCAGGGGCTCGGCGCAAGGCGCGGCAAAATGATAAAGATGACAAACCCTGGACATGGTCGGGCCAGACTCGAATTTGAGGTGCCTTCAAGGGGGCTTATTGGTTACCGTTCGCAGTTTCTCACCGATACCAAGGGAACGGGCATCATGAACAGCCTTTTTAATGGATACAAACCTTGGCAGGGCCAGATATCGGAACGCACCACCGGTGCAATGGTGTCAGACAGGGTTGGCAGGACCACTACTTACGCCCTTTATCACCTTCAGCCGCGAGGGCCGCTCTTTATCGGCCCTGGAGTAGAGGTCTATGAAGGCATGATAGTTGGTGAAAACAACAAGGAAACCGACCTTGATGTAAACGCCACAAAGGAAAAGAAGCTTACTAATATGAGGGCATCAGGTTCGGACGAGGCCTTGCGGCTTGTCCCGCATATAGTCATGACCCTTGAGCGTGCATTGGAATGGATATCCACGGATGAGCTTGTGGAGGTGACTCCGGACAGCATCAGGCTCAGGAAGCGCGTGCTCAAGGCAAATGAGAGGCCTAAGAGGGCCAGCTTGTTTTCAAAATAGGGTTAAAGTTGACATCTGCAATTTATTTAAGTAGTTTAGCTTGATTTTCTGAAATTCTATCCTGGCTGGTGTTTTAATCAATGTTTGACACCCTGAGTGAACGGTTAAACTCTGTTTTTAAGCGCCTGAAGGGCTACGGCAGGCTGTCTGAAGACAATATACAAGACGGCCTGCGCGAGGTGCGCCTTGCCCTTCTTGAGGCGGATGTAAACTTCAAGGTCGTAAAGGATTTCGTCGCCAGGGTCAAGGAAAGGGCGGTAGGCCAGGATGTCATGGAGAGCTTGACCCCTGCCCAGCAGGTGATAAAGATCGTCCATGATGAGCTTGTCTCGCTGTTAGGCGGCTATAATCAAGGGCTCAATCTAGGCGGGCGCCAGCCTGCCGTGATACTCCTTGTAGGCCTTCAGGGCTCGGGCAAGACCACGACCGCGGCGAAGCTGGCGCGTTGGCTCAAGTCAAAAGGCAGAAGGCCTTATCTTGTGCCGGCTGATGTTTATAGGCCCGCAGCCATTGAGCAGCTCAAGACGCTTGGCGCCCAGTTAAAGATAGACGTCCATCCGTCCGAGCCTTCACAGTCTCCGGTCGAGATAGCAAGGCAAGCGGTTTCGATGGCCGATGCCTGGCGCAAGGATACGGTTTTGATAGACACGGCAGGAAGGCTCCATGTTGACGAGGCCTTGATGGACGAACTCAAGGAGATAAAGGCCGCGGTTCTTCCCCAGGAGATACTTCTGGTTGCAGACGCCATGACGGGTCAGGATGCGGTCAACATGGCCCAGAAGTTCAATGAAGAGCTTTCAATAACAGGAGTCGTTCTTACAAAGCTTGAAGGTGATGCAAGGGGGGGTGCGGCCCTTTCCATTCAGGCCATAACAGGAAGACCCATTAAACTCGTCGGAGTCGGGGAAAAACTCGACGCCCTTGAGCTTTTCCATCCTGACCGTGTCGCAGACCGCATCCTAGGCATGGGAGATGTCTTGACCTTGATTGATAAGGCGAGGGAGAACATTGACCAGAAGAAGGCATTGGAGCTTCAGACTAAACTTAGGAAGGACGCCTTTACGCTTGAAGATTTCAGAGATCAGTTGAGGCAAATAAGAAAAATGGGGAGTCTTGAACAGATAATGTCGATGATTCCAGGCCTCAATAAGATTAAGCAAATGAAGGGGGTTGCGCCTGACGAGCGGGAGCTTGTGCAGATCGAGGCCATAATAGATTCGATGACTAACAGGGAGCGGCTTGATTACACCATAATAAATGCAGGCCGCCGCCGCCGGATCGCCATGGGCAGCGGGACCACCGTCCAGGATGTCAACAGGCTTCTGAAAAACTATGCAGAGATGCACAAGATGATAAAAAAAATGAAGAAGTCCAAGTTTAGAGGGTTTCCCAAGGGGGCATTGCCTTTTTAAGGTTAAGTCATTTTGGTTAAATCATTTTATAGAATCTACTAAAGTCTTTAATAGGAGGTGCGTTATAATGTCTGTAAAGATACGGTTGACCAGGGGTGGACGCAAGAAAAAACCATTTTACAGGGTGGTGGTTGCAGAGACTGGGGCAAAGCGCGACGGCAGATTCCTTGAAATGCTCGGCACATATGATCCATTGAAGGACCCTGCCGGGTTTAATCTCGACGGCGGGAGATTGAAATACTGGTTGGGCCAGGGAGCTGAACCGAGCGGCACGATCGGCAGTCTGATTAAAAAGCAAAAAGATATGATATAATCTTGTTCACGGTTCAACTGATATGAACCTATAAGCGGCCGGGGGCTGAATCAATCTCTTCTGGAGGTGGCTAATGAAGGACCTGATTGGGTACATTGCAAAGGCATTGGTGGATCATCCCGAGTCGGTTCAGGTGAACGAAATCGCTGGCGAGCAGACGACAGTCATCGAGTTAAGGGTGGCCAAGGATGACCTTGGCAAGGTGATAGGCAGACAGGGCCGTACGGCCAGGGCTATCAGGACTATTTTGGGTGCTGCTTCAACCAAGTTGAAAAAAAAATCGGTGCTGGAAATACTTGAATAGTCTATGTGTGCGAGAACATCCGCCCTTGTTGCTATAGGCAAGATCGTAAAAACGCACGGCAATAAAGGAGGGATGCAGGTCTATCCCTATACTGGCGGTAACGAGATTTTTTTAAAAAATAAGGCCTTTTTTATCGGCAAGGATGGTGTATCAGAGGGGCTTTTAGAAGTAGATAGTATAAGGATTGCAGGGCCAAATAGGCTGGTTTTGACTGCTGGCGGCATCAATGACATGGATCAGGCCATGGCCCTTGTTGGATCAGAGCTTTTTTTGGACAAGGCGGACATGCTCAAGCTCTCCGATGGAGAATATTATTGGCATGAGCTTATAGGCCTTGCCGCTGTTACCATGGAAGGGCATGAGCTCGGCGTATTGTCGGAGATCTTTGAGACTGGCGCAAATGATGTATATGTCATCAAGGGGCCGAGAGGGGATGTGCTCATCCCAGCCATAGAACAAGTGATTAAAGAGATAGATATCCATGCCGGGATCATCAAGATAGATTTGCTCCCTGGGCTTCTTGAGGCCAATGCTCTTTGACATATTAACTATTTTCCCGGGTTTTTTCGACTCGGCGCTTCAAGAGGGAGTGCTTGGCAGGGCTATAATCAATGGCATTGTCAAGGTCAGGGCCATTGACTTGAGGGACTTCACGGCTGATCGCCATCACACAGTCGATGACCGGCCATATGGCGGCGGCGAGGGCATGGTTATGAAGCCCGAGCCTATATATAGGGCCATTGAGACCTTAAAGGGCGAGCCACCCCCTCCGGTGACGGTCCTTTTAAGCCCGAGAGGCCGTGTTCTAGATCAGACATTCGCCGCCGAACTTGCCGGTCTTGAAAGGCTTGTGCTTATATGTGGCCGGTATGAAGGGATTGATGAGCGCATCCATGACCATTTTGTCGATATTGAAATCTCAATTGGAGATTATGTGCTCTCAGGAGGTGAGCCCGCGGCCCTGGTTGTTGTTGATGCGGTAAGCAGGCTCATGCCTGGCGTGCTTGGTTGCGAGGCGTCCGCCTCAAGCGATTCTTTCAGTGACGGATTATTGAAATATCCTCAGTATACGAGGCCGGCGGATTTTATGGGGCATAGGGTTCCAGATGTTCTGATGTCAGGTGATCATGCAAGAATAGCAAGGTGGAGAAGGGAGCGGTCTTTGGCCATGACATTTAAGAGGCGGCCTGATTTTCTTTCCGTGGTGAGGCTTGACGAGAAAGATGCAGAGTTTTTGAATAAAATGGGCTGGAGGCCGGAGTGATAAATATCGCCCTTGTCCATTATCCGGTTTTAAACCGGAGCGGCGAAACAATAGCCTCGGCGGTGACTAATCTTGACATCCATGATATAGCGAGAGTTGCAAGGACTTGGGGCGTGGCTGGTTATTATGTGGTTACGCCGCTTGCAGAGCAGCAGGCGCTGGTGGCTGAGTTGATAGGGCATTGGACCGGCGGCGTTGGAGGCGAGATGAATCCTGATAGACGCTCCGCGCTGGAGCTTGTAAGGATAGCCGGCAGCCTTAAGGATGTGCGTGAAGATGTAGCACTCAAGACATCGGGCTGTTCGTTTACCTACGCCACTACCGCAAGGAATAGACAGAATTCTGTAAGGTGGAGTGATCTTAGAAAAGGGCTGGTAAAAGGCCGTGACGATCTGCTCCTTGTCTTCGGCACCGCCTCCGGTCTTGCGGAGCAGGTATTTGATGAGGTTGACGGTGCAATGGAACCAATTAGGGGCATCGGTGAATACAATCATCTTTCGGTAAGAAGCGCGGTGGCCATAGCCCTTGACAGGTTGTTGTCCAGCGATAGAGACGGTTAACTTATTTGCTCGCGGTTTATATTTCGCATCTTTGATCGATAAAATTTTTATTTGCCAGGAGGGTTATATAAAGTGGAAATCATCAGGAGACTTGAGCTCGAAGAAATGCGTATGGATGTTCCTCCTTTTAGACCTGGAGATACCGTGCGTGTACATGTTAAGATCCAGGAGACCGAGGAAAGGGAGCGCATTCAGATATTCGAAGGCGTAGTAATAGGCAGAAAGGGAAGCGGCCTTAACGAGACCTGTACCGTAAGAAAAACATCTTATGGCGTAGGGGTTGAGCGTATATTTCCTATCCATTCGCCACGCATAGAAAAGATAGAACTGACCTCTGAGGGGCGGCATAACAGGGCTAAATTTTACTATCTTAGGGGGCTTAGGGGCAAGGCTGCCAGGCAAAAAATCCGTCAGCATTAGACGTATTTATCAATGAAGGCATATGGGAGGCTCTTGGCTATCAGGGCTCGATTATCTCGATTATAATGATGATCCGCTTTGCTTCGAGGATTCTTTGTGGAGTATTGGCATTGAACCGGTGGCAGGGGTAGACGAGGCCGGAAGAGGTTGTCTTGCCGGTCCTGTAGTTGCGGCGGCGGTTGTTTTTCAGCGGTCGGTTTTCATCCCTGAGGTCAGAGACTCAAAGACCCTTTCGCCGAAAGAACGGATGGCCGCCGATAAATTAATAAGGGCCAAGGCCAGGTCGATAGGCATAGGCATGGTTGGCCCTGAAGAAATAGACCGTATCAATATCCTCAGGGCCAGTCTCAAGGCGATGGCGATGGCCGTCGATGGTCTTGATGTGAGGCCAAAGGCGTTGCTGATAGACGGAAACCAGCCCATTCCACATATCTTGCCCCAAAAGACAATCGTCGGCGGGGATGCCTGTTCCTTCACCATCGCAGCCGCTTCAATCATTGCAAAGGTCCACAGGGACGGCATTATGGCGGAGTTGTCGGATGCTTATCCTCAGTACAATTTCGCCAGACATAAAGGTTATCCGACAAGAGAGCACCTGGCCGCTCTTAAACTCAATGGTCCTTGTCCGATTCATCGCATGACGTTCAAGGGGGTGATGTGACTCCGTGAACCCCGATAAAGCATACCCCAAGAGGCAGTCTCATTCCGGATCGTCAAGGCAGCTTGGCGTTATGGCCGAGGAACTTGCGGCGGTTTTTTTTGTTAAAAAGGGCTATACTGTCCTGGAAAAAAATTACCATGCCCCTTGCGGCGAGATAGACCTCATTTTGACCGTGCTTGACACACTGGTCTTTGCGGAGGTCAAGGCAAGGCGTGACAATGGATGTGGGCTTCCGCAGGAGGCAGTAACTTTGCGTAAGCAGCGCCAGATAATAAGGGCGGCCCAATGGTATCTCCAGAAGAAGGGTTGGTGTGACAGGCAGATGCGTTTTGATGTGCTTGCAATAGATTTTTCTGACGACCGGCGGCCAGTGATAGAACATATAACCAATGCATTTGATTGCGCAAACATCTGGGTTTAAA
>JAJYLJ010000023.1 GCA_021787835.1 Deltaproteobacteria bacterium
CGGGACAGCGTCTTACGCTACACCGGTTAATTTATATAATGGATACAATTGATACACACTGGAGGTAGCATATGAGGACTAATGTAGTGATTGACGACGGTCTCATGGAATCGGCCCTCAAGGCATCTGGGAAAAAACAAAGAAAGATGTCATAGAGGAAGGTTTGAGGTTGTTGGCGCAAAGTCGCATCCAGGGGGCGTGGATGTCTGCCGGGCAAGGACACGGCGGCTCCACAAAAGAGGGCGAGAAGACAACCTCCGGCAGCAAAGAAAGGGTATTAAATCAAGCCATAACCGTGCGGTTTCTGCCGGAATCCTTTGCCATGTAAAGCGCCTGGTCCGCATTCTTGATGAGATCAATCTCGTCCTGGACATCAAATTCGGGGTATGAAGTGCCCCCGATGCTTATTGTCACGCGGATGTCCTGCATCCCTTCCCTGACCACGGAATCCTCCACCATGTGCCTGAACCGTTCTGCGATATTCAGCACGTCATTTCTGGATGCGGCAGGCAGGATAAAGAGAAACTCCTCGCCTCCATAGCGGATGACGATGTCTCCTTCCCGCAGAGCTGAACGGGCGGTCTTGGCGACCATCATCAGTATGCGGTCCCCCACAAGATGGCCGTAGATATCATTTATTTTTTTAAAGTGATCGATGTCGCCCATCATGACCCCTAGGGGCTGATGCGTGCGGACGGAGCGTCCGTATTCCTCATGGAGTCTAACTAAACCAAAGCGGCGGTTAAAGACGTTGGTTAGCGGGTCCACCGCCGCAAGTTTTTGGAGGCTTGCGTGGATAAGGGCGTTATGGATGGCAAGGGCAAGCCCTTGACGGAAGAGGTCGAGCCGGTTTCTGTCCTCATTAGTAAAGCCGGTTGCGCTTGCCAGCGCCACGACTCCCATCGAGGCGTTTTTATAGACGATAGGGTCCAGCATGATCTCTTTGGGGCGGAAGTCTGTAAGCGCCCCTTCCACAATTACATCCCCTGGCACCGCCAGAAACTGGCGTTCTTTTGTATTCAATGCGCGCTTGGCAAGTTCGCTTTCCGCTATCTTGTCTGGCGCATGTATCCCATAAGATGCACAGAGCCTTAATTCCCCGCCTTTTTCCACCAGGATGGCGCCCGCTATTGCATTTGTATGCCGCAAGAGCTGGTCGAGTGCCTTTTCCGTGAGGGCGTGGAGTTCAAGCTGGCTTGTCAGCATCTCGTTAAACGTGCGGACGGCGGAGGCGCTCTTGAGTGATTCAACGAGCGTTTCGACCAGCTGGTTGAAGGCGCTGGCGCTCTCTCCCATTTCGTCTTCGGAATCGACCTTGATAAAGCACTTCTCCGGGGTGCATTTTTCCATGTCCCCATGGATGGATATATCGATGAGATTGCTCTTTACATAAAGCATGCGTCCGACAAGCAGCCTCAGGCGCCTTCCGACCACTGTCTTGGCAAGCATGATGTTTGCCGCGCCCACCAGAAGACCCGCCGTCATGCAGGTTGCAAAAAACCACGGGGTCATCACCAGTTGGGCCGGTATTCCCATCCAAACCACAAAAAACGGGAACATGACGCCCATCATGAGGCCGAGGCTGGTCATCCAGATGGCGAGATCGGTGAACACCTTGCGAGTTATAAGCACCCTTTTTATCGCTCCTTAAGAAATAAAATAATATGTTGATTACACGTTCTTGTGTAAACATAAATAAGACCGGGCGGGATGCGGCCATTAAAAAAACAAACAAAATGCGGCCGCTGCCGTCACGGGTCATCTCTAGCTTTCAATGGCAGTGGTCGCGGCACAACCGCTGGCCCAATTCACCGCCTCAAGGTAACACCTTACTATTTCCGCATCGCTTATCCCCAGAGATCCGGCCCACTTGGCGACTTCTTCGACATGTCCCTGTTCATAAGAAAGCATGAGCGCCATGTATGGCAAAAGAGGGCCTTTTTTATAGACGATCGCATTTATGATCTCAGGGGCCACATCAAGGGGCCTTAGTATTTCTTCCAAGGGTTTTTCGAGCATTGCATCCAAAAGCGAACATATCCCCATGAAAAACGCGCTTGAGGCATAATTCAGATGTCCGGAGGCCACGGCGGCCTTTTCCATAAAAGAGGCCCTTATGCACGCCGTATTTATTAGCTCCAGGGGCTTGTCTCCGGCGATATTGACGACAAGTAAGATAGAGAGCCATCTTCTGAGCTCTATCTCACCCAAAAGGAGTATGGCCTGCTTGATAGATGAGATGGGCTGTCTTAGGCCGATGGCAGCCGCATTTATCACCCTTAAGAGTTTGTAGCAAAGCGCCGGATCCTTGGTGATAATGCCGGCGACCTCGTTTATGTCCAGATGGGCCTGCTGGATAGCGGTCACGAGCTTTAGAATGGACCATACGCTTGGAGCTATGTCCTTGCCCTTGAGGATGGCCGGGCGGGCGAAGAAGTATCCTTGAAAATAGGTGAAACCAAGGCTTAGGGCCTGGGTGAATTCGTTGTAGGTCTCGACCTTCTCGGCGAGGAGTTCGGGCCCATGGGTTTTGGTCAGCTTGAGGATATCGGCCATCTCTTTGGCCGTGGTGTTTTGCCAGTCCACCTTTATTATTGAGGCCAGGGGAGCCAGCAGAGCCGATTCCTCGTTGAGTATGAAGTCATCGAGGGCCAACTTGAAGCCCTTGTCCACCAGATCCCTGCATGCCTCGATGAGCGGTTCGTCAACCTTGACGTCCTCAAGTATCTCAATTATGACGCTATCCGGGTCGAGCGGGGGGATCCCACTCAGCAGAAGCTGCCTTGTGAAGTTTATAAAAATGCGCCTTCCGCCTCCGACCTCGTTAAGCCCCATCGAACAGAAGACATTGTTGATGACGATTGATGTGGCGGCTGTGCCGTCTATGCCCGGAAAGGCGTTTTCATCCCCTGACCTGTAAAGGATCTCGTAGGCTATCGTATTGCGCTTCATATCCAGTATGGGCTGTCTGCCTACATATATATCCACTGGTCTTGCACCCTTCCGGTTTTCGCTATAGGGTATCTTGAAAACCCTTTTTTATCTTTATCTGACCCTAGATAATAATTATTATCTTTAAGCCTATTTAAAAATTATGTATAAGTCAACTTGATTGCGGCATGATAAATGAACTTTATCGACCAGGCTGAAATAGATATAGCCGCCGGAGACGGCGGTGCCGGATGTGTGAGCTTCAGGAGGGAGCGCTTTGTCCCGAAGGGCGGGCCTGACGGCGGAGACGGCGGCCGAGGCGGGGATGTCGTCTTCAGGGTCAAAAGCGGTCTCAATACCCTTTATCACTTCAGGCACAAGCGCATCTTCAAGGCCGGCCACGGCCAGGCCGGACGCGGGAAAAAACAGCATGGAAAAGACGGCAGGGATATCGTCGTTGAGGTCCCGCCGGGGACCGTTATAAAGGACGCAGGGACAGGTCTTGTGCTTGCTGATCTCACTGTGTCTGGTGAAGAGTGGCTTGCGGCGAAAGGCGGCAAGGGCGGGCTTGGAAACAGCCATTTCGCCACGGCTGTAAGGCAGGCCCCGCGCTATGCGCAACCTGGGCTGCCCGGCGAGGGCAGAAGGCTCGCCCTGGAACTTAAGCTCATTGCTGACATAGGTCTGGTTGGAGCGCCCAACGCAGGCAAGTCCACGCTCCTATCCAGGATATCGGCCGCAAGGCCGAAGATAGGCGCCTATCCCTTCACCACGCTCGTCCCAGTGCTTGGAGTGGCGAGCCTTACGGACGGCCGGACAATGGTGGTTGCGGACATCCCGGGGCTTATCGAAGGGGCGCACCTGGGAGCAGGCATGGGTATTGATTTTTTGCGCCACATAGAAAGGACCAGGGCCATTTTATATGTCGTTGACGCATCGGGCCAGGCACCGGTCAAGGACTTTGAGACGATAAGGGCCGAGATGGAGAGATACCATGAGTCGCTTGTAAAAAAGCCATGTTCAGTGGCCCTTAACAAGATTGATCTGATTGACGAGGATGTGATTGAGCGGCTGAGGTCGGAATTTTCGCCGTTGGCAGGCCCCGTGTATCCGATATCGGCCCTGACAGGCAGGGGCATCGAGGCCATGCTCGAAGGCCTTTACGCCATTTTAACGGGTTGTCCCGAGACCGGCCAGGAGGCGCGGAATTAAAAATGCCAGGTCAATTCCGCCATACAAGAGATTTTCTTGACACGGCCAAAAGGGTGGTGATAAAGGCTGGAAGCGCGGTCCTTGCGGACGAAAACGGCCTTGACGCCTCGATGGTAGCCTCGATCAGCGAGGACATCGCACGGATCAGGTCAGAGGGAAGATGTGTGACGCTTGTCTCGTCCGGAGCGGTCGCGGCAGGCAGGGGGAAGCTTCCTGAACACGCTTTCTCAAGGACCATACCTGAAAAGCAGGCCTTGGCCGCGGTCGGACAGGGCAGACTGATGCATGCCTACGAAGAGGCCTTTGACCGCTTCGGCATAAACGTGGCCCAGGTGCTTCTGACCAGGGACGCCCTGGTCTCGAGGCCCAGGTATCTAAACGCGAAAAATACCCTCAAGACCTTGCTTAAATGGGGGGTCCTTCCAATAATAAACGAAAACGACACCATGGCTACGGAGGAACTCCAGTTTACGGACAACGACACACTCTCGGCCCTGGTTGTAAATTTGACTGAGGCGGATCTGCTTATCTGCCTCAGCGATATAGACGGGCTCTATGACACGGATCCAAGGACAAACCCGGGGGGGGCAAGGCGCATACTTGAGGTCGAGAGGGTTGATGAGTCCATACTGGGGCTTGCAGGCTCAAAACCAGGCAGGGCCGGAAGGGGGGGCATGCGGTCAAAACTCGAGGCCGCAAGGGTGGTCACTGCCTGCGGCGTGCCAATGATCATCGCGGGCGGCAGGACGCACAATGTGCTTAAAAGGATCTTCGCCCATGAAGATATAGGCACGGTGTTTCACAGGAGCAGGCGCCGCAAGATTTGCGGGCGGAAGCCCTGGATCGCTCTTACCCTGCCGAGACAAGGGGCGCTTGAACTCGACAGCGGCGCGGTAAGGGCCATCCTTGAGCAGGGCAAAAGCCTGCTTCCGGTCGGGGTAAGGGCCGCGCAAGGCGATTTTGAGGCAGGGGCCTGCGTCGTATGCCGAGGCCCGGACGGAAAAGACGTGGCCATTGGAATATGCAACTACAGCGCGCAAGACCTCCGCGGGATAATAGGGTGCAAAAGCGGAGAGATATGCACCGGACAAGACGTGGCGGATGAGATAATACACAGGGACAATCTTGTGATATTATGATTGTTAGGGAGGGCCTACATGAATGATATCAAATTGTTGATAACAAATATCGCAAAAGACGCAAAAAAAGCGGCAAGACAGGTGGCAAGGCTCGGGGCCGAGGCCAAAAACGCCATACTCCTTGATACGGCGGCGCGGCTTGACGGCGCGAGGGGTTTTCTTAAGGAAGAGAATGAAAGGGACCTGGCCGCCGCCGGCCAAAAAGGCATTACGGGTGCATTCATAGACAGGCTCAGACTTTCGGACAAGGCCATTGATTCCATGATCAAGGGACTCAAAGAGGTCAGCGCCCTTGCCGACCCTGTCGGTGAGGTCACAAAGATGTGGAAGAGGCCCAACGGCCTTCTGGTCGGCAGGGTCCGCATACCGCTAGGGGTCATCTGCATGATCTACGAATCGCGCCCGAATGTCACGATAGACGCAGCCGGTCTCTGCATCAAATCGGGAAATGCCGTGATACTCCGCGGCGGTTCTGACGCCATCCATTCAAACCTGGCCCTTGCTTCCATATTCAAGAAGGCTCTGGAGCAGCACGGTGTCGCACAGGAGTCCGTGCAGGTGATCCCGACCACGGACAGGGCGGCTGTGGATGAGATGCTCAAAAGAGACGGAGAGATAGACCTTGTGATCCCGAGGGGCGGGGAGGGGCTCATCCGTTTTGTCGCCGAAAATTCAAGGATCCCTGTGCTTAAACACTATAAAGGCGTCTGCCATGTGTATGTTGACGCCTCGGCGGATGTCGAGATGGCAAAGAATATCTGCTTTAACGCCAAGGTCCAGCGGCCAGGGGTCTGTAACGCAATGGAGGGGCTGCTCGTGCACAAGGACGTGGCAGGGGAATTCCTCCCTGTCATGGCGGAGGAGTTTAAGGGCGCAGGGGTCGAGATCAGGGGTTCGGGCCGTGTCTGTGAGATCGTGCCGTTTGCAAAACCGGCTGCCGATTCGGACTGGGGAACAGAGTTTCTGGATCTGATACTCGTTATAAAGGTTGTGGAAGATATGGATGAGGCGCTCGATTATATAGCGCATTACGGTTCAAATCACACAGAGGCCATTGTCACCGATGATTATGCGCATGCGAGGCGGTTCTTAAACGAGGTCGACGCATCCCTTGTCCTGGTGAACGCATCCACTCGCTTTAATGACGGCGGTGAGCTCGGTCTTGGCGCCGAGATAGGTATCAGTACATCAAAGCTCCACGCTTACGGGCCCATGGGTCTTGAAGAACTTACAACCACGAAGTTTATAGCCTATGGCGACGGGCAGGTCAGGGCCTAGTTCCAAATGACAGGCTTCTTGCGAGGTCTTTTGTGCGGATAGGGCTCTTTGGCGGGGCATTTGACCCGATTCACTTCGGGCATCTCAGATCAGCCGAGGAGGTGCGGGAGGCGCTGGCCCTTGACGAAATATGGCTTATCCCAACGGCGCATCCGCCCCACAAGGACGCAAGAGACATGGCGCCGTTCGGCCATCGTCTCGCCATGACAGAGATGGCCGTAAAAGGCATGAGGCATTTCAGGGCCATCCCGATAGAGGCTGAACGGCAAGGCCTTTCGTATTCCATCGATACCCTTGTAGAATTAAAAAAAGGGCACCCAGGCGCCGAGTTTTATTTCATCCTTGGAAGTGACGCCTTTATCTGGATAACATCCTGGAAGGACTATCGCGATATCGCCGGGCTCGCCTCCATTGTGGTCATGGGGCGCCCCCATGACAATTGGGACGATATGAGAAATGTCGTGGCCAGGGCCTTTGATGGATATAAAGAGGAAAGGCAAGGGGTGTTCATCTCTTCAAAGGGTCTTGCCATTTATCTCCAGCAGGTAACGCACCTTGATATATCAAGCACATGGATCCGCCGTCTTGTCTCGATGGGACGGTCGGTCCGCTTTCTTACGCCTGAAGCGGTAATAAAATATATGGAGGATAACGGCTTGTACAGAGGGTTTGTTCAAGAACTCGCCTGGCGGATACTGGAGAACAAGGGTGAAAATGTTGTCATTCTGGATCTCAGGGGGCTTTCGGACTTCACCGACTATTTTGTAATCGCCCACGGAAGATCTACAAGGCATGTCCATGGCA
Organism: Deltaproteobacteria bacterium; assembly: GCA_021787835.1. Classification (GTDB taxonomy): domain Bacteria; phylum Desulfobacterota; class Dissulfuribacteria; order Dissulfuribacterales; family Sh68; genus JAJYLJ01. Next base: position 7,365 of record JAJYLJ010000023.1, read on the forward strand.
TGGCCGACAAGGTCCAGGAGGCCTTTTCACTCAAGGGCGTGCGGCCATTGAGCGTTGAGGGACAGACGGATTCGAAATGGATACTCATGGACTATGGAGGGGTGGTGGCTCATCTCTTTTATGAGCCTTTGCGCGGGTTCTACGACCTTGAAGGCCTCTGGAGCCAGGCCCCAAAGACCTGCCTCAACGGGCCTGATGGCGAAGTTACAGAAGATGACGAAGAAATATAACAAATGCTGTATGCTGTGCAGGTTATTAAAAGTCTGAAGAGAAGGTATGTGAAATGAAAGGCAATATACGCCCTGTCATGCTTGTGATAATGGACGGTTGGGGATGGCGCGAAGAGACTGCGGGAAACGCCGTCCGTCTTGCGCGCACGCCGAATCTCGACCATTTTTACCGTGAATACCCGTTTACCCTGTTGACAGCCTCCGGCGAGGCGGTCGGTCTTCCTCCCGGCCAGATAGGAAACTCCGAGGTTGGGCACCTAAACCTCGGGGCGGGCAGGATCGTTTATCAGGAACTTACACGGATAGACAAGGCCATAAGGGATGGATCGTTTTTTAATAACCAGGTCTTGACCGGTTTCATGGGAGCGCTGTCCGGCAGGGCGGCCGTCCTGCACCTGATGGGTCTTGTGTCGCAGGGCGGCGTCCACAGCCAGATGGGGCACCTCTTCGCCCTTCTTAAGATGGCAAAGGATCACGGCCTAGAAAAGGTCTATGTACATGCCTTTCTGGACGGAAGGGACACCCTTCCAATGAGCGGCGCAGGCTATATAAGGCGACTTGAGGCCGAGATGGAGAGGCTTGGCGCGGGAAGGACAGCGACCATTATAGGCCGTTACTATGCGATGGACAGGGACAAGAGGTGGGACAGGGTTGAGGTTGCGTACAAGGCCCTTGTAAGGGGAGAGGGCTTGAGGGCCAAGGACCCGTCAGCCGCTGTGGAGGCGGCCTATGAAAGGGGTGAAACCGATGAGTTTGTAAGGCCTATTATCCTTGAGGACCGGGACGGAGACGCGCTTCCAAGGATAAGGCCGGGCGACGGGGTGCTTTTTTTTAATTTCAGGGCAGACAGGGCGAGACAGCTTACCCGCTCTTTCACCGAGGCCGGTTTCAAGGAATTCGATGTCCATGACAGGCCTGATGCCCTTTCATTCGTCACCATGACCCGTTATGACGAGACGTTTGATCTTCCGGCGGCCTTCCCGCCGCAGCACTTGAGCCGCATACTTGGAGAAGAGGTGGGCATGTCCGGGCTGAGCCAGCTCAGGATCGCCGAGACAGAGAAATACGCCCATGTCACATATTTTTTTAACGGCGGCGAGGAAAATCCCTTCCCTTTGGAGGAAAGGGCCTTGATCCCGTCACCGAGGGATGTCCCGACCTATGACCTTAAACCCGAGATGAGCGCCGCCAAGATAAGAGACGAGCTTATCAGGCGCATGACCGATAAGGACTATTCCCTGATAGTAGTAAATTTTGCCAACGGCGACATGGTCGGCCATACGGGCGTGCTGGATGCTGCGATAGCCGCCTGCGAGGTGGTGGACGGATGCGTCGGGGAGATAGTCCGCGCTTGGATTAAAAAGGGCGGGGCCGCGCTCATTACGGCGGACCACGGAAACGCCGAGGTGATGCTGACGCCTGACGGCAAACCCTCCACCGCGCACACCACTTCCCCTGTGCCGCTTTATTTCGTTGATCCCGAGAGAAAGGGCACAAGGCTCTTGACCGGCATCCTTGCGGATGTAGCCCCAACGATCCTCTCGGTCCAGGGGATTCCGATACCCTGCGCCATGACGGGCCGCGTGCTTTTTGAATAGACGATGGGCCATATCTGCGAGTTGAAAGGTGTTATAAAGGAATACAGGGTAAGAGGAGGCCTTTTTGACTCCGAAAGGGCCGTGACCCAGGCATTGGGGGGTGTTGACCTCTGCCTTAAAGAGAACGAGATATTAGGGCTTGTGGGTGAGAGCGGCTGTGGCAAATCCACGCTTGCCAAGGTTTTGCTCGGGCTTGAGCGGCCCACGACCGGCTCTGTTTTGTTTTCAGGGAAGGACATAGCGTCCCTTGCGACTTCCGGGCTCAAGGCATTCAGGAGGCAGGCCCAGATGGTCTTTCAGGACCCTTTTTCCTCCCTCAACCCCAAAAAGACCGTGTTCAAGACGCTGGGCGAGCCCATGAAGATACACAGTCTCTGTAAAAAGTCAGAGCTCAGGGGCCGGGTCGCCGCACTTCTTAACGAGGTGGGTCTTGACGCCTCGGCCATGGACCTATATCCCCATGAATTCAGCGGCGGCCAGCGCCAGAGGATAGGACTGGCAAGGGCGCTTGCAACAGGGCCGAGGCTGATTGTGGCGGATGAACCGACCTCGGCCCTCGACGTGTCAATCCAGGCCCAGGTCATAAACCTCCTCATGGATCTCCAGGAAAGGCGCGGCCTGACCTATCTTTTTATATCGCACGACCTTCCGATCATCCAGTTTGTAAGCCATAGGGTGGCTGTGATGTACAAGGGGTTCATTGTGGAGATCATGCCAAGAGGCGCATTCTTTGGCCGCGGCCTGGACGCGCGACGATCCCCGCAAGATCCGCCCCATCATCCTTATACGGAATATCTGTTAAAGGCCGTACCGCTTCCTGACCCAAGGAGGAGGCTGAGCGAGGCGGCAGGGGAAATTGAAGATTCGAAGCCTGACATTCCGCCACCCGATGACCCCAAGGCGAGGTCTTGCCCGTTTCATGCAAGATGCGGCCTTGCGTCCGGGATATGTCTCAAGGCCAGGCCGCAGTTAAGAATGGTAGGAGACAATCATTTTATAAGCTGTCATGCGGTGTAAGAGCCCACGACGAGAAAAACAGGGTATGAGCGCATCTCTCCGTCAGGCGATGTCTTTTTAATCTCGTGCGCAAGGATCGCCTTTAAGTTTTTAAGGCCGAGCGATTCCAGCATGTCTAGTATCTCGCCCCTGTCAAAGCCGTTATGCCTTACGCCCTCGGTGTCTTTTTGGTGAAAGGTGCCGTCTTCAAGGTCAAGGTCGGCCAGGGCCATGAACCCGCCAGGATTCAGCATCTTTTTAAACTTGCCCAAAAGGCCCCTTACGTCCTGGATGTGGTGTAGGGTCATGCTTGTATAGATGAGGTCAAAGTCGCGGTTTAACGGCGGCTCTTGTGTAAGGTCCATGAGCCTTGGATGAATGTTTTTGATGCCTAGCCTTTCTATCTTGGCGCGAAACATGCTCAGCATCCCTTCCGAGGCGTCAAGTGCAAGGATATTTTTTATACAGGGGGCGAGCTCGACCGTGATAAGCCCGGTTCCGCAGCCATATTCCAGGGCCTCCATGGCAGCGTTCAACCGGATATTTTCCTTTATGGCCGACGATACGGCATGGGCCAGCTTAAGCCGCATGGGGTTTTCATCCCAAGTGCTTGCAGCCTTGTCAAAGGTGTTCATTTTTGAGACTCCTTGCGTAAATTCCGGCCGGGCAGGCCGCAATCTGCTCTTGTTGTACAAGCGGATCTTTTTTATCTTGCCGCCTTTTTGTTATTCAACAAAATTTCGGCATTTTAGCTCAGAAATCAATGTAATTTAAGATAACATGGGGTAAAAAGCCTTTGCAACTATCATTTTTCATTGGTATGATACCTAGTTAAGATACAATTGTATGGTTTAGGACCATACGGTGTAATTTTTTAGGAGGTTTCAAGTGAAAATCGAATATGATCCCGATATACCCATGGCAGCCCGCCCATCCATAAAAGAGATAATAAAGGAGTCCATCTCCGCTCCATGCTCGTGCGGGTGCGATGAGATATATGTCTCTCTCAGTTCAGCAAATACCATTGATGTCAAATGCTATGACTGCGGTACAAGTTTTTTTGAACTGGAGATCGAAGAAGAGGCGGTCGAGGCCTGACAAGGGATCAGGGATGTCTATAAAGACAGGAGGAGAGGATATAGATGCCGAGGATTAGAATTGCGGTGGCAGGGGTTGGCAACTGTTTTTCTTCCCTGTGGCAGGGCATAAATTATTACCGCAAGCCGCACGGCAAGGGGTCTATAGGGCTTATGCACTGGGATATAGGCGGTTATGGGCCCGGAGACATAGAAGTGGTCGCAGCTTTTGATATTGACAGGCGCAAGGTCGGACTCGATGTGTCCGACGCCGTATTCGCACAGCCCAACTGCACGAAGGTCTTCTTCCGCGATCTTCCAAGGGCGGCGGTAAAGGTGGAGATGGGCAGGGTGCTCGATGGCTTTTCGGCCCACATGGCGGATTATCATGAAAGCCAGACCTTTGTGCTGGCAGATGCGCCCGAGGCCGATGAGTCCGCCGTCATAAAGATATTGAAGGATTCAGGAGCGGAAATCTTTCTCAATTATCTGCCGGTAGGTTCTGAAGAGGCCACGCGTTTTTATGCCGAATGCGCGCTTAATGCAGGGGTGGCCTTTGTAAACAATATTCCGGTTTTCATAGCCAGCGATCCCTTATGGGCAGAGCGATTTATGGGAAATGGGCTGCCCGTTGTAGGAGATGACATAAAGTCTCAGCTCGGGGCCACCATAGTCCACAGGATACTCGTCAGTCTTTTTGAGAAAAGGGGGGTGCATCTTGACAGGACGTATCAGCTTAACACCGGAGGGAATACGGATTTTTTGAATATGTTGAACCGTAAACGCCTTGAATCCAAGAGACTTTCAAAGACAAACGCGGTCCAGGCGATGCTCGATGAGCCGCTTCCGGCAGGCGATATCCATATAGGCCCAAGCGACTATGTGCAGTGGCAGAAGGATAACAAGATCGCATTTATCCGAATGGAGGGCAGACTCTTTGGTGATGTGCCCATGAATCTTGAGCTCAGGCTATCGGTTGAAGACTCGCCCAACTCGGCGGGTGTCGCCATAGACGCCATCCGTTGTTGTAAGCTCGCCCTGGACAGAGGTATCGGCGGGCCGCTTTACACCCCATCGGCATATTTCATGAAACACCCTCCGAAACAGGTCGCAGACGACGAGGCCTTTCGAGGCGTCCAGGATTTCATAGCCGGAACGGCCTTAAACTAGTGTGTATCTTAAAAACATTGTGAGGCGTAGTTTATGAAGGCCCTTATAGCCCTTGAGGACGGACAGATATTCGAGGGCCGGTCGTTCACCGGTCCGGGTGAGGTCTCGGGCGAGATGGTTTTTAATACCAGCATGACAGGCTATCAGGAGATACTTACAGACCCTTCATACAAGGGGCAGATCGTCGCCATGACCTATCCGCTTATAGGAAATTACGGCGTAAACGGAGAAGACGGCGAGTCGGACGGTGTCCATGTGGAGGCCTTTGTGATGAGGGAATACGAGGAGGCCTACAGCAACTGGAGGGCAAAAACAGGTCTCAGGGAATATCTCGTCGGGCATGGAAGGCTTGGCGTAGATCAGGTGGACACCAGGGCCCTGACCAGGCATATCCGTTTAAAGGGGGCGATGAAGGCCATGATCTCCACCAATGACCTTGACCCTGCGTCCCTGGTGGAAAAGGCGAGGTCATCCGCAGGGCTTGTAGGCCGCGACCTCGTAAGGGAGGTGACGTGCCGGGCGCCTTATGTCTGGAAGACAGGCAGGCCGGAGGCCCTGGATGGTGACGCACTAAAGGCCTTTGCGCGCCGCAGGGCCCAGGGGCTCAGGGTTGCAGTTATTGATTGCGGCCTTAAGTACAATCAGTTGAGGCTCCTTGAGGCACTTGGCTGTGAATGCGTGGTGTTCCCTTGCACGTCTTCCGGGCGGGATCTTATGGCTGTTGACCCTGACGGTATATTTCTGTCGAACGGCCCCGGAGACCCGGCCGCACTTATAGACATAGTAAAGACTGTCAGGGGGCTTATAGGACTAAGACCCTTGTTCGGGATATGTCTTGGACACCAGATATTAGGGCTCGCCGTTGGCGGCAGGACATTCAAGCTCAAGTTTGGTCACAGGGGCGGCAATCAGCCTGTCAAGGACCTCGAGACCGGCAAGATAGAGATAACTAGCCAAAATCACGGCTTTTCCGTGGACGATGCCTCGCTTCCGCCCGAGATGGAGATAACGCATATAAATCTGAACGACAATACCGTAGAGGGTATGAGGCACAAAAAACTGCCGGCCTTTTCAGTACAGTATCACCCTGAGAACGCCCCCGGTCCTCATGACGCTCAATATCTGTTTGGACGCTTTACAGAGATGATGACAGATGCCAAAACGAACAGACATCAATAAGATACTGATAATCGGCTCGGGCCCGATTGTGATAGGCCAGGCCTGTGAATTTGATTACTCAGGGACCCAGGCCTGCAAGGCCCTAAGAGAAGAAGGCTATGAAGTGGTCCTTGTAAACTCAAACCCTGCAACCATCATGACCGACCCGGAGGTGGCGGACAAGACATATGTGGAGCCGATAACCCCTGAGGTGGCGGCCAAGATACTGGAGCGGGAAAGGCCCCAGGCCCTGCTCCCGACGCTAGGGGGGCAGACCGGTCTCAACACCGCCGTGCGCCTTGCGGATATGGGGGTGCTCGAGCGCCTTAATGTCGAGATGATAGGGGCCTCAAGAGATGTGATTCATAAGGCCGAGGACAGGGAGCTCTTCAGGGAGGCAATGAACAAAATAGGCCTTAAAATCCCTCGAAGCGCTATAGTCCGTTCCATGGATGAGGCAAGGGCCGCCGCGCGGGACATGGGCTTTCCGCTGATAGTGCGGCCAAGTTTTACATTGGGCGGGACAGGCGGAGGCATCGCCTACAACCCGGAGGACCTTGAGACAATATGCTCCCAGGGGCTGGATCTCAGCATGATCCACGAGGTGATGCTTGAGGAATCGGTCATAGGTTGGAAGGAGTTTGAGCTTGAGGTCATGAGGGACGCCAAGGATAATGTGGTCATTGTCTGCGGCATAGAAAATTTTGACCCCATGGGTGTTCATACAGGCGACAGCATCACCGTGGCCCCCATTCAAACCCTGAGTGACAGGGAATATCAGTCCATGCGCGACGCCTCCCTTGCCATCATCAGGGAAATAGGGGTTGAAACAGGCGGGTCAAATATACAGTTTGCCGTAAATCCCAAAAATGGCGAAATGGTGGTGGTTGAGATGAATCCAAGGGTCTCGCGCTCATCGGCCCTTGCGTCAAAGGCTACCGGGTTCCCTATCGCAAAGATCGCGGCAAAGCTTGCGATAGGCTACAGTCTGGATGAGATACCGAATGACATCACAAAGGAGACCATGGCCTCCTTTGAGCCGACCATCGACTACTGCGTGGTCAAGATACCGAGGTGGACCTTTGAGAAGTTTCCAGAGGCCGAGGACGTCCTCACGACGTCCATGAAGAGCGTCGGAGAGACCATGGCCATAGGCCGCACGTTCAGGGAGGCCCTTCAGAAGGGGTTGAGGTCCCTTGATATAGGCCGTTCCGGGCTTGGCTTTGACGGACGTGACCCGTGGGAGCGCGCTGACTCTCCGCCGGATAAGGAGGCGGTGATAAAAAGGCTCAGGACGCCGAATTCGCAGCGTATATTCTATATACCCCTTGCCATGTCGATGGGGTTCGGGATCGATGAAATATACGGACTTACCGGCATAGACCCGTGGTTTCTGCACCAGATAGCCCGTATAAAAGAAGACGGGGAGCGCCTTGGCCTCGAGGCCGGCGCCCTTCGGCCGATGACCTCTGACTCATTGAAGGCCTCGAAGCCTGGTTGGGATGTGCTTTATTATAAAAAACAGGGCCTTTCAGATGCGCAGATAGCGCATGTGGCTGGTCTGCCCCAGGAAAGTGTCAGGGCCGCGAGGAGAGAGGCCGGCCTTAGGCCGGTCTATAAGCTTGTGGATACCTGCGCCGCTGAATTCGAGGCGTACACACCATATTATTACTCCACGTATGAGACAGAGGACGAGGCCAGACCAAGCGAAAGACAAAAGGTCATGATTCTGGGCGGCGGCCCGAACCGCATCGGCCAGGGCATAGAATTTGATTACTGTTGCGTGCATGCATCCTTCGCCCTTCGGGAAGAGGGGGTTGAGAGCATTATGGTGAATTCCAACCCCGAGACCGTCTCGACCGACTATGATACCTCTGACAAGCTTTATTTTGAGCCTCTGACCCTTGAGGATGTCATCCACATAGCTGAGAGGGAAAGGCCTGACGGCGTGATAGTGCAGTTCGGCGGGCAGACGCCGCTCAACCTCGCCCTTCCGCTTTCAAGGGCCGGGATCAAGATACTCGGCACAAGCCCGGAGAGCATCGACATGGCGGAAGACAGGAAGAGTTTTCAGAAGATGCTTAACAAGCTGGGGCTCATACAGCCTGCAAACGGCACGGCCCATTCGCTTGATGAGGCCCTGACCGTGGCCCGCGAGATAGCGTATCCGGTGGTGGTGAGGCCGTCTTATGTGCTGGGCGGAAGGGCCATGCGCATAGTCTATGACGAAGATGGGCTCAAGTCGTTTATGGCCGAGGCGGTATATGTATCAGAGGGTAGGCCTGTGCTTATCGACAAATTTCTTCAGGATGCGATCGAGATAGACGTGGATGCCCTGTCTGACGGGGAAACAACCATAATAGGCGGCATCATGGAGCACATAGAAGAGGCTGGCATACACTCTGGAGACTCGGCCTGCGTCCTGCCCCCGCGCACACTCTCGCGCGGCATGATCGACGAGATACGCGCGGCCACCAGGTCCATGGCGAGGCAGCTTAATGTGATCGGACTCATGAATGTGCAGTATGCCATAAAAGACGGCAGGCTTTATGTGCTCGAGGTAAACCCAAGGGCGTCGAGGACTGTGCCGTTTGTAAGCAAGGCAACGGGTGTGCCGCTTGCAAAACTTGCGACCAAGGTCATGATAGGCAGGAGCCTCAAGGACCTCGGCTTTACAAAAGAGATTGATATAAGGCATGTCGCGGTCAAGGAATCCGTGTTCCCATTCAGGAGATTCCCAGGGGTGGACATAATACTCGGGCCTGAGATGAAGTCGACCGGCGAGGTCATGGGGATTGATCATAATTTCGGAATGGCCTTTGCCAAAAGCCAGTTTGCGGCAGGGCTGAATCTGCCGGTGAAGGGGACCGCGTTTTTGAGCATAAAGACGGCAGACCGGGCCGCGATACTTCCGGTTGCAGACCAGCTTAAAGAAATGGGCTTTTATATAGTAGCCACCGAGGGTACATCAATTTTTTTGAGGGAAAACGGGGTTGAAAACGAGACGGTCTTCAAGATCTCCGAAGGGAGGCCGAATGTGATGGACCTTATGAAAAACCGCAAGATTGATGTGGTTATAAATACCCCGAGCGGTAAAAAGACGAGGTCCGACTCATACTACATCCGTAGGACCGCCCTTGAGTATGAAATACCATATTTCACGACCGTCCAGGGGGCAAGGGCCGCCGCCGAGGCCATAGCCGCCTTGAGGGCGGAGGAAATAAAGGTCAAGCCCCTTCAGGAGTATTACAAAGATTATGAACGCCTATACACAACCAACCGCCTGCCAAGGGCCTAAGGTCCGCGAGGAGTGCGGCGTCTTCGGGATATACGGACACCCCGAGGCGGCAAAACTCACATACTTCGGCCTCTATGCGCTTCAGCATAGAGGGCAGGAAAGCGCCGGCATAATCAGCTCCGACGGAAAGAACGTCAAGGAATTCAAGGCGATGGGCCTTGTAAGTGAGATATTCAATGAAGCAAGGCTCAAGGAATTGAGAGGACACCTTGCGGTGGGCCATGTGAGGTATTCGACGACAGGTTCTTCGATACTTCAAAACGCCCAGCCGTTTTGCGTGAGGCACTCCGGCTGCACTATAGCCCTGGCCCACAACGGCAACATCGTGAATGCCGGGATGATCCGCGATGAACTTGAGGCCAGGGGCTCCATATTCCAGACCACGATGGACAGCGAGGTCATGGTGCATCTCTTGGCAAGGGCCGGTATAAGAGGGCTTGATGAGGCGATAGCCTACATGATGGAAAGGGTTAAGGGGGCCTACTCCGTAATAATAGGGACAGAGAACAGTCTTATAGGCCTGCGCGACCCGCTGGGTTTCCGCCCGCTTTGCATCGGAAGGCTGGCGGATGCCTATGTGCTTGCATCCGAAACCTGCGCGCTCGATCTCATACAGGCGGAATACATAAGAGACGTGGAGCCAGGCGAGGTGGTGGTGATAGATAAAAACGGCCTCAAGTCATTTAACGTGGCCGCATCCGGCAGGCGCGCCCACTGTATATTTGAATTCATTTATTTTGCAAGACCGGACAGTTACATATTCGGCCAGAATGTCTATATCTTTAGAAAGACCCTTGGCGCCGCCCTGGCGGAAGAGACAGGTATCGACGCGGATCTCGCCATGCCCTTTCCAGACTCCGGCAATTACGCCGCGGTGGGGTACGCCCAGGCCTCCGGCATACCTCTTGAGCTTGCCGTCATCAGAAATCACTATGTGGGCAGGACGTTCATCCAGCCAAGCCAATCCATGAGGGATTTCGGGGTAAGGGTGAAACTCAACCCTGTGAAGGATATGATCAGGGGCAAGCGCGTGATAATCGTGGAAGACTCCATCATCAGGGGGACTACGAGCCTGACAAGGATACGGGCCATAAGGGATGCGGGCGCAAGGGAGATAACCATGCTGGTAAGCTGTCCGCCGACCAGGTTCCCGTGTTACTATGGGATAGATTTTTCGACAAAAGGCGAGCTGATCGCGGAAAACCACTCAGTGGAAGAGATAAGGCGTTTCCTTGAGCTTGACCGGCTTCACTATCTGAGCATTGAGACCATGCTTAGGTCTGCCGGAGGGGATCCTGGCCGTTTCTGTCTGGCGTGTTTCAACGGCCAGTATCCTGTCCCGGTGGAGGACTACAAGGGTAAGTTCCAGCTTGAGCACGAGTATGACAGTTACACGCAGATCCGGAAAAAATAAAAAAGGCCCTGTTTCCAACTGGGCCATGCATCCCCTGGTGCTTGGCAAGGGCGTTGATGCGATTTTGAACGAGGCGAGGCAGGCCATTGATGTCGAAATGGAGGGGCTGAACCGTGTCAGGGCGCGCCTTGGCGAGGCCTTTGCAAGGGCGGTAAACCTCATGCTCGAGACAAGCGGCAGGGTGGTGGTGACGGGGATCGGCAAAAGCGGACTCATCGGCCGCAAGATAGCGGCCACCCTTGCGAGCACAGGTACCCCTTCCGTCTTTCTTCACCCGGTAGAGGCCCTGCACGGGGATATCGGCATGGTGGGCCAGGATGACATCATACTTGCCATATCGAACAGCGGCGAGACGCACGAATTAAATGCCCTTGTCCGCGTCTTTAAAGAAAGATCAATACCGGTTATAGCCCTTACCGGCGGGCTGGAGTCAACCCTTGCCTTGCTGTCCGAGGTTGTTCTGGATGCTGGAGTGGAGAGGGAGGCGTGTACGCTCGGGCTTGCTCCGACCGCCAGTACTACGGCGGCGTTGGGTTTAGGGGACGCATTGGCGGTCGTGCTTCTAAACATCCGCAGGTTTAACGAGGCTGACTTCAGACGCAATCACCCGGCAGGGTCCCTGGGGGAGATGCTCAAGATCAGGGTGGGGGATGTTATGTTCAAGGGTGAGGCGGTTCCGGTGGCGCGTATCGGCGCCGATGTCTTGTCAACCATAAAGGAGATGGACAAAAAGGGCCTCGGAACCGTGCTCGTGCTTGATGGCGAAGGGTGTTTGGCCGGCATACTTACAGACGGCGACATAAGACGTGCGCTTGCCAGATCTGGTGACATATTAACTAGGGGCCTGGATGAAATCATGACCAGAAACCCGAAAACCATTCCACCCGGTGCCCTTGCCGCAGAGGCGATAACGCTTATGGAACGGCACCTTATTACGGTGTTGCCGGTAGTCGGGGTGGATGGCCGCCTTCTCGGGATCGTCCACCTCCACGATCTCTTGGGCAAGGGACAGTTTAATTTCACGGTATGATCGGGGTTGTTGAGAAACATTAAGCATAAAGGCAGGTAAACTTTCATGGCCAGAGGACTAAATAAGGTTATGCTCATTGGAAGGCTTGGCGCTGATCCTGAGATCAAATACACGCAGGACGGGACACCGGTGGCGAATCTGCGCCTTGCGACAAACAGGGCGGTCAAAAGGGGGGATCAGTGGGAAGAGGAAACGGACTGGCATCGCGTGATCGCATGGAGGCGTCTTGCCGAGATCTGCGAGCGGTATCTCAACAAGGGAAGCCTTATATATATCGAAGGACAGATTCGCACCCGCTCTTGGGATGACAAGGACGGCAACAAGAGATATGTGACCGAGATACAGGCCCAGGACATCCAGATGCTGGACACCAAGGGCGGGGCATCATCCAAGGGTAACGCGGAAGACGCCGGTCGGGAACCCTTGCCGATTGAAGAGGATGTGCCGTTTTAAAATAGCGCACGGCGTATCGCTTCCATTGAATGCACTGACCTTGAGGAAGCGGCCGTATTGGGTTTATTTTTTTTATGTCTTTTAAACAGATATTGATCCGGTCAGCCAACTGGATCGGCGATGCCGTCATGACCACCCCGGCCGTTACGGGTTTGGCCGAGCTTTACCCGGGGGCCAGGATTACAGTGCTTGCGAGGTCTTGGGTGGCGCCGGTCTTTGCGGGGCATCCGGCGGTTTCCGAAGTCGTTACAGACAATGCGGGAACCCGCCCCTGGGCCGGTTCCATGCTTCGCCGGGCCTTGGCCCTAAGGGGCAGGGGTTTTGACCTTGCCGTGATGCTGCCCAATTCGTTTGAATCGGCCCTTGTTCCATTTCTCGCCCGCATTCCAAGGCGCATAGGATACGCCGCGGACGCCAGGTCCATCCTTCTTACAGACCCTGTCCCTGCGCCTGAGGACAAAGGTGAAAGGCATGAGGTGTATTATTATCTAGGCCTTGTGGATTATCTTAGAGGCGTGCATGGTTTTGGTTCGGGGGTTGCTGGCCTTGCCGCTCCGTCTTTGTTTTTGGATGTGCCCGAAGAAGGCGCCCAGGGCGCGGCCCATATTGTTTCGTCGCTTGGCGTAGAGAAAAATATACTTATCGGGTTTAATCCGGGGGCGGCATACGGCCCGGCGAAATGCTGGCCCTGGGAACGGTTTGTGTCCCTTGGAAAGGCCCTGATAAAAGACTCTGTATCCCGCCGCATCCTTATATTCGGCACCAAAAAAGAGGAGCCGGTCGCGGAAAAGATAAGGGTCGGTATCGGGGAGAAGGCCTGCAATCTGGCAGGCAAGACCACGTTATCCGAGGCGATGGGCCTTATCAGGATGCTGGGGCTCCTTGTAACCAACGACTCAGGGCTTATGCATGTCGGCGCGGCCCTGGGGACCAGGCTTGTCGCCATATTCGGCTCGACCAATCCTGTCGCCACTGGCCCGTGGTCTAAAGGGGCCGTTGTCATACGGCATGGGCTGAAATGCAGCCCATGTCTTAAGCGCACGTGCCCTGGCGGGTTTGAGTGCATGACCGGCATCGGCGTGGAAGAGGTCATGGATGCCTGTGAAAAGGGGCTTTCAGACCTATGAAAGGAATGCGCAGGGCGGTGTTTCTTGACAGGGACGGCACAATCAACGAAGAGGCGGGCTATCTTGGCCGGATTGAAGACCTGCGCGTCATAGAAGGGGCCGGGGCCGGCGTGCGTCTCTTGAATCAAAGCGGTTATAGCGTTGTGGTTGTCACGAACCAGTCCGGTGTCGCGAGGGGTATTTTTGACGAGGCCATGGTGGAGAAAATACACCTTGAGATATCAAGAAGGCTGGCCGAAGAAGGGGCCTTTATAGACAGGTGGTACTATTGTCCGCATCATCCGACCCAGGGTGTTGGGCGGTTTAGACGTGAGTGCGTCTGCAGAAAGCCCTTTACCGGCATGCTGGACATGGCGGGCAGGGATCTGGGCGTTGCCGTTTCCGGGTCTTTTGTGGTCGGAGACAGCGTGCGCGACATCGAGCTTGCGTTAAACGCCGGGGCGAGGCCTGTGCTGGTGCTAACAGGCTATGGCGGCGAGACCTTGAAGAGATTGACCGAGGGCGGGCGCGCCAGCCTTGCCTATATCGCCCCTGACATACTTGAGGCCTGCAAGTGGATATGCGGATATTGATTGTAAAATTAAGCGCTATAGGCGATGTGGTGCAGAGCCTTCCGGTGCTGGCCTCGCTTAGGTCGGCTTTTCCAGGGGCGCATATAGGCTGGGTGGTTGGAGACGCCGCATCGGGCCTCTTGCTCCGGCATCCGATGCTTGACGAGGTGATAGTGTTTCCGCGTAAAAAGCTTGGCGCCCTCGCCGCCAGCCCGCTCGCCTTGCCGAAATTTTTTACTTGTGCCGTTTCATTTTTGAGGCGCCTGAGGGTCAACGACTATGATTTCGTCCTTGACCTCCAGGGCCTTCTCAAGAGCGGTTTTATAACTCTTTTTTCAAGGGGTAGGGCCAAGGTCGGTTTTTCAGGCGGCAGGGAGGCGAGCTCTTTATTTTTGAATACCAGGCTTCCTGCTTATGATCCTGATGAGCACGCGGTAACCAGATATCTAAAACTCGCCTCACATATCGGGGCACGGGTGGACAGGCCTGCATTCCCGACAGGCATAGATGATGCGGACAGGGAAGAGCTTCATGGCTTGCTCGAAGGTCTTGGCCTTATCAGCCGCCGCATAGTCTGCCTGATACCAGGGGCCGCATGGGGTTCCAAGCGTTGGACCAGTCTGGGCTTTGCGGAAGTGGCCGACTACTGTTCGCAACACCTCGGGCTTTCCCCTGTTATTGTAGGGGGGGATGCAGACAAGGATATTGCCTGGCAAATAATGTCCAGCGCCAGCCATCCGGTGTTCGATCTTACGGGCCGCACAGGGCTCAAGAGCTTGGCTGCGTTGTTCGAGGTCTCGACGGTGGTCTTAAGCACTGATACCGGCCCGATGCACCTTGCGGCGG
>JAJYLJ010000129.1 GCA_021787835.1 Deltaproteobacteria bacterium
AAAATCTACCCACCCATGGATCAAACTGGGCATCAAGCCTAAGAAAAACTGGTGGGCCTATGCGTACTAACAAAGAGGACATTTCTACTTGGCCCAAATGAGGACATTTCTACTTGGCCTTGACATTTTATAAAAAGAGGGATTGACTTTCCCTGCCTAAACCGTATATATAAGCATGGATAAGAAGATGGGCATAAAAAAGACTTACGTTCTCGACACCACGGTTCTCATTGACTTCCCGGACCTCATCTACCAGGTCGGCGGGACCGGCACCGAGATCGTTATCCCCATATCCGTCATAAAGGAACTCGACGGCCTCAAAAAAAATCCAAACGAGATGTTGGCACGGGCTGCCCGGGCAGTTGGCGCCATTCGGGACACATCCCATAAATGAAAAGAGATAATGGTGTCAGGTCTTGACGGGCTGTTGCCCAAACCCGTTTGAATTTTTCCATGATCAATTTTCATGGTTTTGAGAGGCCCTTGAAAAGGCCGATTTACGCGGGTAATAACGTCCAAATTAACCCATTCACGGACTTATGCAGTTGGATAAAGCCGGCCCGGCGCAATTTTTTACCTCGATTCTCTGCGCGTTTATGCATTTCACAGGTTTAAAGATATTCCTTATCAAGACCTGGATATTCTGAATCGAACATGTAAGATATTCCTGAATTCACATTCGCCAGAGTCCTCTCCACCGCGCTCGATCAAAGTCGTATCGGGGCATAACTTGAGCCCGGAAAGGAAACTTCGATTTTCAAGGCTTGAAGGGGCATCAGATGGTCATCATACGCTAAACCGCTGAGGACTTCGGCCAGAAGGTGAACCCCGGCCATCCGGCGTCTGCAAGGTCAATTTGTATCTTTTTTCTAAACTGTTTGCATGGACACTATCATGGCCCTTCGGATTATTATGTGGCGGCAGGGGAAAGGAGTTTTGAGCGGGGTGGCCATTGAACGCTTTGAACATCCTGGCTAAAAAATTCATTTAAAAGCAGGAGGTTTTGGTTTTTGAGTTGAACAAAAAAACACAAAAAAGGGGACACTGCCGGCCCCGGCGGGATTCGAAGCCGTGTTTTGGTTCTTACTTTTAAATTCCTTAATAAGTTACAATAAACCGGGAGTCAATTGAAAATAAAACGTCTCCGGGGAAATGCTCGTGGCGGAAATACTTGAAAAAAGACTGATTCGCCCACCCGATGTCTTCTATTACAGGCTGCATGCTCCCCTTGTAGCCGCGAAGGCCAAACCCGGGCAGTTCGTCATAATCAGGATACATGAGAAGGGGGAGCGCATCCCCCTCTCGCTTGCCGATATCAACCCCTCCGAAGGCACGATCAGCCTTATTGTGATGTGCGTGGGCAAGACGACGAGCGAGCTTGCCACGCTTCAGGAGGGCGAACGCATCAGGGACGTATGCGGCCCGCTTGGTAACCCGACACATATCGAAAACGTGGGCAGGGTGGTCCTGGCCGGTGGCGGCTTCGGGGTCGCCCCGCTTTATCCGATCGGCAGGGCCTTTCGCGACGCCGGCAACAGGGTGGTCACCATCATGGGCGCAAGGAGCAAGGGGCTCCTCATCTACGGGAAGGAGATGGAGAGCGTCAGCCACCGGGTTGCCGTCTCTACCGACGACGGCAGCGCGGGCATCAAGGGCATCATCACGGACGCGCTTGAATCGGAGCTGAGGGAAAACGGGGCGGACCTGGTAATGGCCGTGGGGCCTGCGCCGATGATGGAGGCCGTCTGCCGCAAGACAGCGTCCTTTGGCGTCAGGACAATCGTGAGCCTGAACGCCGTGATGGTGGACGGCACGGGCATGTGCGGCGGCTGCCGCGTGAGGGTGGCGGGAGAGACAAAATTCGCCTGCATGGACGGCCCGGATTTCGACGGGAGCCTCGTCGACTGGGACTTGCTCATAAGAAGGCAGAAGATGTACAAGGCGGAGGAAAAGGAATCCTTTGAGGCCTGGAAAAAGCGGCATGGATTTTAATTTTCAAGGGCCGCGTAAAGGCGGTTTCAGATGACTGACAAGTCCCGCGGGAAGAAGCCGGCCCCAAGGAGGGTGCCGGTCCGGGAGCAGGACCCCCGGCAGCGCCGCCTGAACTTCGAGGAAGTCAGTCTGGGATATACCCCGGAGGAGGCGGTGCTTGAGGCCGGCAGATGCCTTGGCTGCCGCAACCGGCCGTGCGTCTCGGGCTGCCCGGTGGGCGTGCCCATCCCGGAGTTCGTGGCCGCGATTTCAAGGGGGGATTTCGCCTCAGCTTACGAGACGATCAGGAACGCGAACATGCTGCCCGCGGTCTGCGGCAGGGTCTGCCCGCAGGAAAGCCAGTGCGAAGGCGCATGCACCCTTGGCAAAAAGCACGATGCCCTGGCGATAGGCCGCCTTGAGAGGTTCGCCGCGGACTGGCGGATGCGGCAGAGGGAATCCGGCCCGGCCAAGCCCGCGCCGCGAAAAGATGTCAGCGGCGGCGGGGGCAGGGTGGCGGTTGTTGGCAGCGGGCCATCCGGCATAACATGCGCCTACGAGCTTGCGCGCATGGGGCACAAGGTCACGGTGTTCGAGGCCCTGCATGAGCTGGGCGGCGTGCTTTTCTACGGCATACCGGAGTTTCGCCTTCCAAAGAAAATTGTGGCGGCGGAGATAGAGACGCTGGAGGAAATGGGAGTGGAGATAAGGAGGAATGCCGTCATCGGCAAGCTCCACGACCTTGAAGAGCTGATGGAAAAGTTCGATGCCGCATTCGTCGGGACGGGGGCGGGGCTTCCGAGGTTCATGGGCATCCCTGGCGAGGATTTAAACGGTGTGCTGTCGGCCAACGAGTTTCTGACGCGCACGAACCTCATGCGCGCCTACAGGTTCCCGGAATACGACACCCCCATAAAGACGGGAAGGCGAGTGGCCGTCATCGGCGGCGGCAACGTGGCGATGGATTCGGCGAGGACCGCCCTGCGCCTGGGGGCGGAATCGGTCACGCTCGTTTACAGGAGGGGAGAGGAGGAGCTTCCCGCCAGGGCGGAAGAGGTGCATCACGCCAGGGAAGAGGGCGTCTTGTTTGAGCTTTGCAGCCTGCCGACGGAGATCACCGGCGAGGACGGCTGGGCAAACGGCCTTAAATGCATAAGGATGGAGCTCTGCGAGCCGGACCCGCTTGACGCGTACGAAAAGTCTTCATCCGGCCTTTCAAGGCCGGGCAGAAAAATCCCGAAACCGATAGAGGGCTCCGGGTTTGCAATCGGCGCGGACACCGTGATTGTGGCGATAGGCACAAGCGCAAACCCGCTTCTGACGCGCTCCGCGCAGGGGCTCCGGCTGCGCCGCGGCTATATCGAGGCCGACCCCGCCGGCAGGACGAGCCTGGAGGGGGTTTTTGCCGGCGGGGACATCGTGACCGGCTCCGCCACGGTCATATCCGCGATGGGCGCGGGCCGCAGGGCCGCCCGTGCCATCCACGAATACATAGCTTCCAGGAAAAGCTGAACCCGGGGGCTGCCTGTTTTACTTCCCGGACCTGAATCTTCTTATTGCCGCAAGGGCCGTCATTCCTGAACCCAGCAATAGAAGCGTGGAGGGCTCAGGTGTGCCGGCGGAGGGGGGATCATTATTGCTGTCGTTGTCTACGTGAAAGTTCACGGGGGGTGGAGTTTCGATCTCGTAGACGGTGGTGTATCTTTCATTGATGCTGAAGACTGCGTCCTGGATTAAAAGAAAGGGATTTATCAATCCCCACCAGTTGGAGATGTTTTGGTGCTTCTGCAAGCCATGCAGACCGGCTCCGAAGTTTCCGATGTTGTTATTGTTGTTGCCGGCAAAACCGAACGGCAGGGCATATGCCGGTGCTGCATTTAGAGAAAGAGAAAAGAGCACAGTTATCATGGCCGCAAAAAGCAGCTCTCTGACTCGTTTCACATCAGGCCTCCTCGCAATAAATTAACCAACAAGTTTGAATTTGCAAGTTTCATACCATAGTTTCAGCTTTATAAAGCTCTGATTGGAAACCATTTGATTTTTAAGAATAAATTTTTAACTTGCTTAAAAGGCCTGCTATTTCAGCCAAAATCAAAGTGTAAAAATTACCGTCAATAAAATGAGGCCTTTTTAGGGGATATCTTAGCTAATCGCATGAAATATCAGAAAATTAAGTACAGAATAGGGTTGTAAGGAAAAGTTTACAATCCTGCGTTGCCGTTAACGTATCCTGACAAACAACAGCCCGCTTGGCTTGTGGTGAGTGGTATCATAGTCCGGGCCTGTTAAACCCGGCATAGACACATGCGGCTATTGCTGCCCGGCGTGGTGTTACAGCCAAATGATAATGTCCTATGTTAGCCAAGTAGAAATGTCCTATAGGCGGGTTATGATTTCCTCTTTTGAAGGAGGAGGTCATCATGCCTGGAAGGGACATTATCACGATGAGCAGGCGG
>JAJYLJ010000130.1 GCA_021787835.1 Deltaproteobacteria bacterium
CACTCTTTTTCTCGTTCTTTGCGACTTGACTCTTTACAACAGGATCTTTTTTCATAAGGTGGATTCTCCTTTCTTTCATAAATCCACCAACGCCATAATTACACTCCTTCTTAACTTAGCCCTGTGACCCTGAGTTATCTCTCAGACAAAAGGCGAATAACCAAAAGGAGTATAGCTCAATTTCATCAATTTTTCCACTTTCCAACCAACTCATGTCAACCAACTCACTGCCAAGGAAAAATCAAATGTCCAGTTCGCGGGTGACCAGCTTGTTTCAGGGCCGTTATAGCAGCTATTTTTTCAAATTATTCCTGAAAGGACCTTGTTTAGAAATTCCTTGGAGATCGGTCAGGATTCAAAAAGTGAAGCGTGATATTTCCAGAAAGACTTAGATTTTTTACATTGCGCTCGATATGGAATTTATTAACAGTTATAATGCTACATGCGGCTTTTTGAAAAGTCCCGTGGCATAGTAAAAAGGGGCCGGGCAAAGATATTCAGCAAAAATAGCGCAATTGGCATCGGCCTCAGACTGCTTGTCAGCATTGCCGCTACCGAACTGGCAATCTTGATCGCTTTTAACCTCATCGGCGTCGAGAAATGGTTGCCGCAGCTCCTGGTCGATCTCGCGGACACCATAATACTGGGCGGTGTGGCATCGTGTCTGATAGTACACTGGGTCGTAAATCCCATGAAGATTATTGAGGAACGCAGGAAGGCCGAAGAGCGGCTTCACTTTCTTGCCTACCACGACAGCCTCACCGGACTTCCAAACCGGGTTTTTTTCAAAGAACTTTTAGGAAGAACAATCGAGTACGCAAAGCGTTACGGCCGGAAATTCGCCATAGCGTATGTCGACCTTGACGAGTTCGAGCGGATATGCGACACCTTGGGCCATGACGCCGGCGATAAGTTGTTGCAAGACGCGTCGCGCAGGCTGGTGGGGACTATAAGGACCAGTGACGATATCGCCCGGATGTCGGGTGAGGCAACCGAGGACATCGCCAGGACCGGGGAAGATGAGTTTGCCGTCTTGCTCAACGGTCTCTCATCCCTTCAGGACGCAGGCCGCGTGGCGGACCGCATCCTGGCAAGATTGTCCGAACCTTTCACACTCAAGGACCGGGAAATATTTTTGACCGCGGGCATTGGCATTTCGGCCTATCCTGATGACGGGCAGGACGCGGAGGGTCTCATAGAGAACGCCGTCTCGGCAATGTATTTCGCTAAGCGCACTGGGAAGAACCACTATCAGTATTACACGCAATCCATGAACGATGCGGCCCTTAAGCGGTTGACGATGGAAAATGACCTGCATAAGGCACTGGAACGCAACGAATTCCTGATTTATTACCAGCCAAAGATTGATTTAAAAACGGGAAAGACCGCCGGGATGGAGGCCCTACTGCGATGGAGGCACCCCGTCTCCGGGCTGACGATGCCTTCGGAATTCATTCCCTTGGCCGAGGCAAGCGGCCTTATTGTGCCCATTGGAAAATTTGTGCTGCAAGAGGCATGTTTACAGAATAAAAAGTGGCAGGATGCCGGGCTAGAAGCGGTGAGCGTGGCCGTGAACATATCGGGCCGTCAGTTTGATCAGAAGGACCTTACAGAAGTAATCTTCAAGACCTTGAACGACACCGGGCTTCAGCCTAAACACCTCGAAATCGAGGTCACCGAAGGCACAATAATGAAGGACCCCGAAGGGGCCATTCGGGTTTTGAAAGAGTTGAAAGCCGCCGGAGTGCGAATCGCAGTCGATGATTTCGGGACCGGGTATTCATCTCTGAACTATTTAAGGAAACTGCCGCTTGACGCCTTGAAGATAGACATTTCATTTACCAGGAACATGTTTTCCAGCCACAATGACGAAGTGATCGTGAAAACCATTATCGCAATGGCCCAAAACCTTAATTTAAAAGTCATCGTCGAGGGCGTGGAAAATAAAAAGCAGCTTGAATTCTTTCAGGAGCATGAGTGTGATGAAGTCCAAGGTTTTTTCTTCAGCAAGCCGCTGCCGTCAGAAGAGGCCGCTAAATTCATTAAGGGTTGATTTTAAATTTATCGCACCTTGCTCAGCAGAGTTGAAATCTCCTTCTCCCTTTCCATTATATAGTTCGCAATGCGGTCCTCGTCCGCGGGATGAGTATTCAGTTGGACCCCGTAACGATAGACAGATCCCAATGGGCGTTGATACAGTATTTTGCCGTAACTGAGGACGAGGCCCGATTTCCCTGGCAGAACGACGGTAAGCCCGTGCACTTCGCCCTTGATAAATTCTGTCCCGGTTTCAAAGCACAGGCCGCAAATGCTGATATCAATGACCCTGCAGAAGGTTGTGGGCTCGTTTTTCCGCAGAATATAGAGCAGTGCGGGATTTTTCCGGCTGGGTTCTATGCGGATGCTCCTTCTTTTTTCAATAAACAGAATGTCCGGCGCGGTTATATTCAACCGGTTCTGGCCGGCCTTAAGGACAGTCGAAACGGCTTCGTAGTTTTCGTCGCGATGAGAAAGCACCAGTTTGATCTGGGTCTTTTCTCCAATTGCCTCAGAAAATTCAAGTGGCTTAAACCTGTGCAAGGTTATCTCCGATCCGTTTAACGCCCCGATATGACAAACCCCTCTCGCGGTCACGGGATCTCCGTCTTCAAGAATTTGTATGGATATGATTACGGGAAGCTCAGCCCGCAAAATATATTCCAGCGCCTGTTTTATGCGGAGAGGATCCTTTACCGGGTCCTCTCTTTGAAAAGTCTTGAATTCAACAATGGAAATTTCGTCCGCGGCGCATTGATCGGCGGCAATCCTCATATTGTGCGCCATGGTCAGCCTTGCTATGAAATTGACAATTTCCCGGATTTCAGAAATCTCGGTTTTCTCCATGTCCAGAACCATCGCGTTATACATCTTGAGTTGTTCGTCTATCATCGTGGGTTCCGGTAAAATGAATATGAAAGGCCCGGGGATTCCCTTCGCCTTGCTGGCTGCAAGGAATTCAATATATTCTTCAGGGAGATCCATTACAGTCATGTCCCCGGGAATGGCGCCTTGGAGAAACGCTCTTTCGATGTCCTTGGGCTGGCATATTTCAAGAGGGGAGTTCTTGTCAGGGAAAAAAATACCCGCATGATACTTGGTTGTACATATCTTCATTCTTGCCGCCCCTCCCAGGAATTGAGAATAGTTTCATAATCTAAGCACTGCTGTAAAACGAACGGAGCACAGCGTTTTCAGACTCTTCTAGAACCTATCTTGTGGTCTTAAAACTGCTTGTCTTTCCACATCTCTCTGGTAAACCTGACACACTTGTTCCTGCCGCTGTTTTTGGCCTCATAAAGGGCCACGTCCGCGAATTTGATGCACTGCCACAAGCTCTCCGTGTCGGCGGGGAATTCGCTAATGCCCAGGCTGATCGTCTTCTTGAGGACCCCGTCATTAACTTTGAACTTGTTGTTTTCCATTTTTTCTCTTATCTTTTCCGCTATCCCGATGGCTTCTCCTTCTGATATATCCATCAGGACTACCAGGAACTCTTCGCCCCCGAACCTTATGACCAGATCGGCGGCGCGGACGCTGTTTTTAAGTATTTCCGCCGTTCCCTTTAGCAGTGCGTCGCCGGTGTTGTGCCCGTATACGTCATTGACCTGCTTGAAGAAATCAAGGTCGCCCATGATGAGCCCGATATGCTTGCCCCGCCTCAGGGCTCCGGCAACCAAGCTCTCGGCGCATTCTTGAAGAAAACGCCTGTTATGGAGCCCCGTCAGCGCGTCTTTCAGAGCTGATTCCTTCAGTGTGGCCATAAGTCTCTTGGTCTCTATTACCGGAATGGACTCCTCCATATACCGGCGCGCTGCATTCAGCCAGCCATCTATGGCCTCTTTGTGAAGGGCGTTCATGCCGGATTTTTCAGACAGAAATTGAACTATCCCTCCAGCGGTGCCGCCTAGCATCATTGGGACACATATGTGCTCCATAGCGGCATCCTGGAGAAAATACTTGCAGATGCCGGGATATTCGATTGAAGACACGACGTGCCCCGTTTTTTTGGCCCTGCAAAGGAAGCAGTTTTCGAATATTTCAGGGTTGCAGGAAATTTCCGATGCGGAGAGAGCCAACGGGTAGACTGGCTTCATCTTGTTCTGGCTGTTGGCTATCTCGTAAATAGTGAACCCTTCGAAACCGTAGTACTTGAACTCCCCGCCCAGGCGGGAATAAACGTCCGCCAACTCATCGTCTTCTTCGATTGCCTTTTTGAACTTGGTTATGCTGTCCATCGTTTCCATAAGGGCGTTGAAATCGACAGCCAGCCTGCCTATTTCATCCTCGGAAGTTGTTTTTATGCGTTTGGATACGTCTATATAGCCCCTGCTTAAAGACTGGATCTGCTCGGTCACGGTTTTTACCGGTTTTATTACCGC
>JAJYLJ010000131.1:0-3079 GCA_021787835.1 Deltaproteobacteria bacterium
TCGCCAACCGCCGCCCTTGCCCCCGCAACCGCCGCTTGGCCGAATCTTTCGTTCGCCTGGGACAGATCGCACAAAAGCCCTATCTGGACGGGGGTGACGGCGGCCATGATTTTATGCGGCGCAGCAAGGAGTGTGACGCACTGAATGATAAGATATAGAAAGGCTATATCTTCAAACCATGTCCCTGTGCCATCCCTGCCGCGGGCAGGCGGCGCGACGAGTCCTTTTCCCGCCATGAAGTGGCACAGAGGTCTCATGGAGTGAGTGCCATCCTTTTTAGTTTGAGCCCCTTTTTATTTATTTAAGCCTGGATAGCTGTTTTTTCGCCGCAGCCGCCTGCTCGCTGCGCGGATATTGTTTTAGGAGTTTTTCAAATACGATCCTTGCACTTTGTTTGTCATCAAGCCTTGCAAAGGCCATGCCCTGTTTAAGCAATGCGTCAGGGGCCTTATTGCCTTTAGGGAACTTGCTTATGACCTTTTGATAGAGCAGGATGGCCTCATCGAAGTGCTCGAGGCTGTATTCACACTCACCTTCCCAGAAGTAGGCGCTGTCTACAAGTTTTCCAGAGGGGTTTTTGTCTATGTATAACTGGAAGTCTTTTTTTGCTCCATTAAAGTCTTTTTGTTTGAACAGGGTCATGCCTTGCTGATACGGGTCTGCCTCCTGCGGCGCCTCTTCTTTTGCAGGGGCCGGCCCTGACTGCACCGTTTGCCCTTCAGCCGGCTTTGCGCCGCCCGGCAACGCCGACATCATGGCATCCTGCTGTGCCTTCAGATTGTCTATCTGGGTCTTCACCTCATTTGCAAAACGGGTGATTTCCTCTCTGTCGGCCTTGTTCTTGTGCTTCATTTCATCTATCATGCCGTTGATGCGCAATATCTGCGCCTGCAATTCGTCCATCCTGTTTGAAAGATCGGCCTGAACAGAGCGCACGTCGGACGTGCCGCCGGGGGATTGCATGGCGGCGATCTTGTTGGACAGGGTGGCGTTCTCAAGGGCTATATTGTTGACCCTGCGTTCAAGCATCATAACCTGGTCCTGAGGGGCGCAGTGGGCCAGGAACACAGGTGAACATAAAGCGAGCAAGAGGCCAATCAGCCTTCCGTTTGTCTTGTGCCCAGCCTTGGTTTCATTTAGCCGTGGTTTGTCGCACTGCTGCATGGTGTGGCTCCTTTAGAGATTATTTATTATTGTAACCTGACAAGTCATTCGGGCCCCAGTCCGGTATGGTCAGGTTGCCGTTCCTGCGGATCAAAAGCCGCTGATCCGCGCCGTTGGCCTGCATGACAAAAAGGGCCTTTATCCCCTGTCTGTTAGAACTGAACAATATCATTCTGCCGTTTGGGGCCCATGATGGATTTTCATTGTCGCCGGATGTGGTCAATTGATTGGGGTCGCCACCGTCCGGCGAGATGGTGAAGATCTGGAATTGGCCTCCTATCCTGCTTGCATATACTATCTGGTCTCCTCTTGGAGACCATTGCGGGTCTGTGTTGTAGTGGCCGTCATAGGTAAGGCGTTTTACGGTTCTCAGGGCCATGTCGTAAATATATACCTGGGGCGTACCCTCACGGTCAGATACGAACGCCAGTCTTTTCCCGTCAGGAGACCATGTGGGAGAGACATTTATGCCAGGGCCATGAGTAAGCCTGTCAAGGATTTTCCCTGCCGTATCAATGAGATAAATATCAGGATTTCCGTCCTTGCTGAGAGTCACGGCCAGCCTCTTGCCATCAGGGGCCCAGGCTGGCGATATGTTGAGGCCGCGGTATGCGGAGATCCTTTTGGTCCTTCCGGTCGCCAGATCTTTGATGAATATTTGAGGCTTTCCGTATCTATATGATGTATAGGCAATATATTTGCCATCCGGTGAATAGCGTGGCGATACGACAAAGGATTTTTCGTTGGTAATAATCTTGGCGTCAGCGCCGTCAAAGTCAGCGGTATAGACATCCCTGAACCTGCCGTTCGGCCCAACGAATGCTATCTTTGAGAGGCTGACCCCGTGTTCGCCGGTTATGGCCATTATGATTTCATCGCAGAAACGGTGCGCGATAAACCGGTAATCGCTTATAAGCCCTGTGTAGTGTTTGCTGACCAGGGTGTTTTTGTTCGACATGTCAATTAGTTGAAAATCAACCACCATAGCGTTCCCGCTTGCGGCTATGGAGCCTTTGACAAGATAGTTTATTTGGAATTTGCTCCAGTCGGCATCGGCCCTGCCGCCATATTGGTTCGGGTCTAGCACTGAGAAAAAATCGTGGAAGGTGAGATCATTGGACAGGACATCCGAAACCTTGCGTCCCAGTTGTTCATATTCAATGTTTTGGGGCACTACATTGAGATATGGTACGGCGATCGGGATTTTCGTCATGCCCGGAGCCGTAATGTCAACGTATATCCTGGCGTGCGCCGTGGATGTCCATATGGATAAGGCTGCGAGCAGAAGCAGTGTCTTATATAGTGGTCTCATTTTGTCGCCATCTCCTTGAATGCAATTTAGAGCGTAACGCCTGTCGGCGTAAACCTCAACCCAAGATCGAGCGGCCCGGTTCCTATGGCCTTGGGCAGAGGCAGGAACGGCGCGGCATCCTTGACCGCTTTAAAAGCGGCTTGGTCGAGCATGGCCTCTCCTGATCTTTTCTCAATCTGTACATTTGTTATCGAGCCGTCACTGTTTATTTCAAAACTTATTATACACAACAGGTCCTTTTTGTTAAGAAATTGATCCGGTATGGCCCATTTGCTCTGTACGGATGAAGCCACTTGTCCGAGATATAGCCTGAGGGCCTCGTTGTCAATCTGGCCGCCCCCACTTTGGCTGGTATCTCCAGACGTGTCGTCCGGGGCGCCTTTTGCCGCGCCCTTTTTTTCAAGTTTTGATGCGATCATTGCTATACGCTGGTCTATCAGGGCCTCATCTTGTTTGGTCTGCACATGTTCCTGGATCGCGCCGAGTTTTTTATCAAGCAATTTGTCATTATGTACATGTTCTTGGATCGCCTTGAGTCTTTTATCCAAAAGTTCTTTTTGATCCGGGGCCGGCGGTTTTGGTTTCTTGGGGCTTTCTTCGCGC
>JAJYLJ010000131.1:3179-4397 GCA_021787835.1 Deltaproteobacteria bacterium
ATGTCAAATATTTTGACATTATAGGCCGGCGGCAGGACCATCGGCCTGTTAAAGAATATGGAAAACATTATTGATGTGGCTATAAGCGTGATATGCAGCCCAAGCGCGCTTAAAAAGGCCCATCGCCAGTTTTCACCTGTTTGGCTTGCCGACCTTTTTGTCATCTCTGGTCTTAGTTGCCTTATTAGTTGTCTTAGAGGAATCGTCCGGTTCTGTTACAAGCCCGAGGTTTTCTATTCCGGCCTCTCTTACCGCCGCCACAACGTTCGCCACCAGGCCGTAAGCCACAGACCTGTCGGCCCTCAAAAAAACCTGTTCGGCAGAGCCTTCGTTTTTCATATCGGCCAGGCGTTGTTTTAACGTGTCTTCGTCAACGGGTATTTTATTGAGGAAAACCTTGCCTTCTGCATTAAGAGTGACTTCAACAGGTTCTTTTTTCTGCGGGAGGGGTTTGGCCGAGGCGTTGGGGAGCTTGACATCCAGCCCCTTTGTCATCATGGGCGCGGTAACCATGAAAATGATCAGAAGCACGAGCATTACATCCACAAGCGGTGTTACATTTATATCGGCCATATAATGGCGCTTGCCTTTTTGCGGCGCAGCCCCCATGCCCATATTAATTTCCCTCCCTGGAGGTCTTGCCTGGAAGGAGTTTTCTTTCGACCGTGTTTATGAAGTCGCCGGCAAAGCCCTGAAGCGCTGTATCTATTCTAGAAAGAATGCTCATGAAGCTGTTAAATGCAATGACAGCCGGGATTGCGGCTGACAGACCCACCGCCGTGGCAACCAGGGCCTCTGATATGCCGGGCGCTACCGTTGCAAGGCTTGCCGAACCAGCAAGGCCTATGCTGTGAAAACTGCTCATTATGCCCCAGACCGTGCCGAAAAGCCCTATGAATGGGGCCGAGTTTCCAACGGTAGCCAAAAATGGAAGCGCATACTCGATCGATGTAATTTCTTCCTGGATACCTTTGTTGAGGCTTCTTTCAAGCGATTTTATCCATACCCTTGAATCGGGCGGCGCGGCGTCACGGTTCTTCACGCTGTCCTGCAGACGCCTAAGTTCATTGTATCCGGCCAGAAATACACCGGCCATCGGGGCGTCGTTCATTCTTTTTGCGTGGGTGTATAGCTGCCCGAGGTTCTGGGTTTCCCAGAACAGGTCTTCAAATTCCTCGTTGAGGCGCTTTGCCTGCCTGAACCGTCTTATCTTCACAA
>JAJYLJ010000132.1 GCA_021787835.1 Deltaproteobacteria bacterium
ACTACTTGCGGCATATCAACATAGCAGTCCGTGGTTATCTCGCCTGCGATAAGGGCAAGTCCGGTCGTCACGAGGGTCTCACACGCCACGCGGGCGTAAGGGTCTTTCCCGATAATACTGTCCAGGATGGCGTCCGAGATCTGGTCCGCGACCTTGTCCGGGTGACCTTCAGTTACCGACTCGGATGTGAAGAGAAAATTGGGCATCATGACTTGATATCTCCTGTTGGCATTTTATTTATATGGCGGAGAGGGAGGGATTCGAACCCTCGGTACACCTTTCGGCGTACACTCACTTAGCAGGCGAGCACCTTCGGCCTCTCGGTCACCTCTCCAGATCGCTTATGTAAATCCTCGTGGCGGAGGGAGTAGGATTCGAACCCACGGTGCCTTTCAGCACAACGGTTTTCAAGACCGCCGCCTTCAGCCGCTCGGCCATCCCTCCAGGCAATATCTCCTTGAATTTTTTGAAAACCTGCACAAATTACTGTCACATAGATTGGCTGTCAAGAAGGGCTGCGTAAATCTCATTCTATTCCCCATCTTTTCAGCTTCTGGCGCAGCGTTTTCCTGTCTATGCCAAGTATGCGCGCCGCGTCAGTGCGGTTCCCCTTTTTTTCTTCCAGGACCTGCGTTACATATTTGCGTTCCACCTCATCAAGCGGCATGAGTTCATAGGTATTATAAGGGTTGTTCTTACCTCCGGCCTCGGAGCCCGTGCCGTCTTCAGGCGCATTTTTGGTCTCGTGCCTTTCATTGGATATCGGCAGCCCCGGCAGGTCAATGTCGTCCATATCTACAGCCTCTTTTCCGGCGAATATGACTATGCGTTCAATGGTATTTTCGAATTCCCTTATATTTCCTGGCCAGTCGTATCTATAAAGAAGTGCAAGGGCCTCCTGTGTAAGAAAAAGCCCTGGCCGTTTGTATTTTTCTCCAAATTTTTTAAGAAAGTATTGGGCAAGTTGCGGGATATCCTCTTTTCTGTCTCTTAATGGGGGGGACTTGAGGGCGACTACATTCAGCCTGAAGTAGAAGTCCTCGCGGAAGGCGCCGTTCTGAACGGCCTGCCTCAGGTCCTGGTTCGTAGCCGCTATAATGCGGACATCCACCTTGGTCAGCCTGTTGCTGCCGACCCTGGTGATCTCCTTTTCTTCCACTGCCTTTAGAAGTTTTGCTTGTAGCTCAAAGCTTATGTTCGCGATTTCATCAAGGAAAAGCGTTCCAAGGTTTGCAATCTCGAATTTTCCCATCTTGTTTGAGCCTGCGCCTGTAAACGCCCCCCTTACATGTCCGAAGAGTTCGCTCTCAAAAAGCGATGGAACCAAGGTTGAACAGTCAACCGATACGAAAGGCCTTTCACGTCTTGGGCTTAATTCGTGGATGAGTCTTGCGATAAGGCCCTTGCCGGTGCCGCTCTCGCCAGTAATCAAGACCGTGCTGTCTGTCGGGGCCACCCTTGTGACCTGTTCAAAGAGGGTCTTTATGGCCCTGCTTGAGCCTATTATAGTTACATCACCCTCTTTGCGTTTAAGTTCTTCTTTTAAAAAGAGATTTTCTATGGCGAGCTGCCTTGTCTTTAAGTTCCGCTGGACGGTTATATGAAGTTCATCGGGCTCGAATGGCTTTGGCAGAAAGTCGTTGGCCCCAAGACGCATGGCCTCGACTGCATTTTGTATGGTGCCGTAGGCGGTTATTATGACCACCGGAACCATCGGGTCCTTTTCCCTGATGTCCCTAAGAAGGTCAAGGCCGTTTACATCGGGCATCTTGAGGTCCAAAAGTATCAGATCGTACTCGTATTGGTCCAGTAGAGATATAGCCTCTGCGCCGGTTGACGCCTCCGATACATCAAATCCCCTTCGGTTAAGGACCTGGGAACTTCCATCTCTTATGGCCATATCATCATCAATTATTAAAATCTGTTCCTTCATCGCATCTCGTATCCTGTCATCCGCCCGAAACAGAGATTTTCACCTCAAAGCACGTCCCTTTCCCAGGTTCACTTTCAACAGTGATCTTTCCACCGTGGCGTTGCACTATGCCATGTGTTATCGAAAGCCCGAGCCCTGTGCCCTTGCCGGGCCGTTTTGTTGTAAAGAATGGCTCAAATATCCTTTGGAGATTTTCTCCGGAAATGCCTGGCCCTGTGTCTTTGACAATAAGGCATACAGCCCTTTGCTCCTCCAGGTAATCCGTTTCAACCACCAGATTTCCCTTGCCGTCCATGGCCTCTCCTGCGTTTATGATAAGATTCAAGACCACCTGTTCGATCTGCCCCTTGTCTCCCATAAAGTGAGGGAGTTCTTTTTTGAGGCGCATCTTTGTATCCACATTTCTTAATACATGGTGCCCTTCTATCAATGAGTACATCTCTTTTATTACCTGGTTCAGGTCAACAGGCGCATAACTCTTTGAAGATGATTTGCCGAAATTTAAGAGACCCTTGGCTATTATACGGCATCTTGTAGCGAGTTTTATGATCTTTCCGACGTTTCCATACGCCTGGTTCTCTTGAGGCAATTCCTCGCGGATCAGATTCGCATAAAGCAATATACCCCCGAGCGGATTGTTTATTTCATGGGCTATTTCGCCGGCCAGCCTTCCCATTGCCGTAAGGCGTTCTGCCTGAAGCAGCTTGTCTTCCCATGATCTTATCTCCGAAACGTTCCGGATCAGACTTTGATAGAGTATATTGTCTCCAGCCAGCAGGGGGAGGCACGTGATCTCGATATCAAGGTTTGGGGCATTGCCGCGCCTTCCCATGGCGCTTCTCCACCCGAGCCGCGGGTTGTCGGCTGGCCATGGAGATATGAATTCACCCATGTGTCTTCCCAATATATCTTCTGGCCTTTGGTGACCGAATAGGGCCAAAAAGGCGTCGTTTGCAAAGATAATCGTGTCTTTTGAATGGATGACGCCTGGCTGCGTTATGTGCCGCCAAAATTCAATGAAATCCTTGGTAAGCTCCCTTGTAATGGTTTTAATCGGATTAAGCATATTCTTACAATAATTTATGTCATTTTTTATGTCTATATTAGAGAATATAAGAAGTTAGCCTTGACAGACAGAAAGTAATTAGACTATGTTATAGTGAATGAATATACATTCACAAATTATCAATTTTCGCATAAAAATTATATGAAAATAGCTGATAAACACGAGAAAATCATCCAGTCCTCAATAAAAGTCTTTGCCAGAAATGGCTTTTTTAATTCGCGCATAGCCGAGATAGCGAAAGAAGCGAATGTGGCCGACGGCACAATATATCTATATTTTAATAATAAGTATGACATATTGGTCACAATTTTTGAAGAGGAGATAGGGAAGATCATCGCCCGAGTCAAACAGGAGCTGGCTTTGATAGAAAGTCCGGCCGAGAAACTTGAGCGTTTTGCCGCTTTGCATCTGAGTCTGGTGGAAGACAATAGGGACTTGGCGGAGATAATCCAGGTTGAACTCCGTCAGAGCAGTAAATTTATGAAGGAGTACCGCAATAAAAAATTTGCTGAGTATGTAAATATAATATCTCAGATAGTCAGGCACGGGCAGGAACTCGGGGTATTCAAGGCGGATGTAATGCCAGGGATATTTAAAAGGGCTTTTTTTGGGGCCCTGGATGAGATGTCACGCTTTTGGGTGCTCTCGAGCCGTAAAAAATATAGCGTTTCCACCGCAGCAAAACAGATAAGCGATTTTTTCATTAACGGCGTACTTATCTCCAGCGGTCCTGATAAAGAAAGTACAGGCAAAGAAAATACAAACCAGGGCTCTAAAAATATCGCCAAATAAGCGCTAAGCGCCTATCATCATCTTGTTTTATCTTTTCTTGTTTTGTCTTTGTTCCTAAGACTATCGGACAATTGCCAGGATTAGACCGGCGCCCTTTTCTGAAGGCAAGACAGGGTTACCTTGTCTTTTTTATTGATAGATGTTGGGTGGTGGGGGGCAGGCTTAGGCGCCTGCCGCACCGCGAGTCTTTCCTGTCCTCGTGAAGGGGTTATAAGTTTTTTGAAGATATTCCAAATTTTGGCTTGAAATATATATTTTTTTCTTCTATATCTTTAACTAGATAGTCTAACTAATTAAAAAAATTTGAGAATTTTATCACAAATTATAGATTGGTTTCATTTGCGCAATAAATATTTCTGCAATTTTTAGTTGCGCAATCTTAAAAGAGACCATTGAGAAAGGAGGTGTGAACAAACTAGACAGGTTGTCGAGGTGAAAAACGCTTAACTTAAGCTTAAATCAACCAAAGGAGGAATCATGGGAAGATCAAGGTTTTCATTTATTTTTTTCACCTGTTTTATGGCTGCATTGGCCTGGTTTTTTGTCTCCGCCGGCATGGCGGGGGCCTCTGACGGCGATGACATAAACGCCC
>JAJYLJ010000133.1 GCA_021787835.1 Deltaproteobacteria bacterium
GCCATCGGGGCGTCGTTCATTCTTTTTGCGTGGGTGTATAGCTGCCCGAGGTTCTGGGTTTCCCAGAACAGGTCTTCAAATTCCTCGTTGAGGCGCTTTGCCTGCCTGAACCGTCTTATCTTCACAAAGATAATGGTCCAGCTGAAAAGAGAAAAGAATATGAGCAGCAGAAGCACCATCTGGACTATGAAGCCAGAGTCAAGAATCATTGAGAATATGTTGTCAGTTGCGTTAACCGGCATTTATTCCACCTTTTTGGTTATATTTGAATTAGAGTTTGCCGACAGATGCGATGTCTTGTCTGAAGATACCTTTTTCTTGCGCCATTTTGATCAGAAAATCAACGGCCTTCAGGCCTTCTTCGCCAAGGTCCGCCGTATAGTCATTTACATATAGTTTTATGTGTTTATCTATAACTTCAAGCGACATCTCCTGGGCGTGCCGCCTGACAAAGTCCAGGGATTCATCTTTCTTCCGCATGCCATATAAGACGCTTAATTTTAATGCGTTATCCAAGGTTTGCAATAACTCATGGCCAAGTGATCGTTTGGCTATTATGCCTCCGAGCGGGATCGGCAGCCCTGTGCCGCCCTCCCACCAGGACCCGAGGTCCTCAAGACATACAAGGCCGTATTCATGATAGATGAATCTGGTTTCGTGTATTATCGCCCCTGCATCCACTTCGCCTTCGGCAACCGCACGGGCGATCTCTGCAAAATTCATGGGCACAAGGTTTTCTGCCTCCGGGCAGTAAAGCCTGAGAAGCAGGGCCGCTGTGGTGTGCAGGCCCGGTATGGCGATCCTGGCCGATTTAAGCTTGCCGGCGTCCATGCCCTTTTTGGCGACTATGATAGGGCCGCAACCCCGTCCGATGGCGCTTCCTGATTTAAGCAGGATATAGTCATCGAGTATCCGGTCCAGGACGCCGTATGATATCTTGCTGACGTCGAGTTTGCGCCTGATGGCCATTTGGTTGAGGTCCTCGACGTCGGTGATCTGAGGGACAATCTCAAATGGGAAAGGCACCTTTTTGTGCAAGAGCGCATAAAATATGTTTGTGTCGTTTGGGCAGGATGAAAATCCGATAGAGATCGTCCTGCCGGCCATACCCGCCGTCATACCCATGAGACTTCCTTATTGATCTGTGCTGGTTGTATAATCAATCACTTGGAGAGAGTTTTTTCAAGTATGTTAATATACCGGACAGGGCCATGGCCGTCTTATTCAGCGCCTCTTCCACCACCCATTTTGATCTTTCAGGGTCGCCGGCGATGTTGCTTACGCCGCGAAGTTCAAGAAGCGGGACGCCGTAGCGGTTGCAGACCTGGGCAGCCGCCGCCCCTTCCATATTTTCCACCGCGGCCCCGAAACGCAAGCCAATCTCCATCGCCCTTTCAAAGTTTGCGCTCGCGCAGGACACCGTGACCATCGGGGCGGTCTTGACCTTCAGTTCGGCAAGGACGTCGTGCAGACCGGATGTGAGGTATGCCGGCCATTTTTCTCTTATCGGGAATACAATTTCAGGTCCTTCGAACGGGATGTTTACAGACTCGACTCCGCCTGCGGTACATCTGCCAAGGTCTCCGTATGCCTCGGACTCGGCAAGAAACACATCTTTCGTTCCGGCGTCGGCCCCGGGGCAGCCGCCGCCGATGCCTACGATAATTGTAACGCACGGCCTTTGTTTTTCCATCGCCCTCGTAAGATTCATAGCGGTCGCCCCGGGGCCGACGCCGGATATGATATAATCCAGGCCGGAATCTTTGATGACATTTGAGAACGCGGACAGTTCGAGCTTTGTGGGGGAGGCGATAAGTATTTTGGTTATATCCATCTGCCTTTGTGCTTGAAGACGAGACCGGCCATCAATATAAGACCATTTAGAAGGACTATGGCGCCTGAGGCGGGCCAGTCCAGATAAAAGGCGAGTATCAGGCCGGCAAAGACCGATATCGCGGCGAACAGCGCCGATAGGTAAACCGCCTGTCCGAAACCCTTGGCCATGGTCAGGCCAGCGGCGGCCGGTATGACCATTAGGGCCGCCACCAATAGCAGTCCGACCACCTTCATGCCGGTCACCACTGTAACCGCCGTGAGGACCGCTATGAGCATGTCCAGCCTGTCCACTCGGATGCCGGCCGTCCTGGCTGTCTGGCTGTCAAATGTAGCATATACCAGTTCGTTGTAAAAAAGACCGATGGCCGATACCGTAACTATGGCAAGGCCGCCGGCCACGAGGACTTCAAGCTGGTTTATTGCGAGTATGCTCCCGAATAAATAGGAGAAGAGTTCGGCGTTGAAGTCGCCTGCCATGGATGCAAGCATTACTCCAAGAGCCATGCCCAGGCTGCTGACTATGCCTATGCCCGTATCGCCTCCAAGCCCCGCCCTGTCCTTGATGGCGTTGATCCAGAAGGCGGCGGCGATTGTAAAGGCAAGCGCGACCGGAAGCGGGGCCGTATTGAGCATGAGACCCATGGCCACTCCTCCGAAGGTTACATGGGAGAGGCCGTGGCCTATCATGGCCTCGCGCCTTAGGACCAGGAAGACCCCGAGGATGGCGCAGCTTGCGCCGACAAGTCCGCCCGCCAGGAACGCCCTTTTCATAAATGCAAAGGAAAATATGTGCAGGATATCCATGAGGTCTTTAGACCGCGCTTCCTTGCACTGCGACGCCTTGATCTTGCCCGGTTTGGCTTTGGGGTGTTTTTTTCTGCGGGAACAGCACCCTTACCGTCGTGCCGGAACCAGGCTTGCTTGTGACCTTTATTGTGCCCTTGTGTCCCCTGACGATCCCGAGCACAGCCGCCATTCCAAGACCGCGGCCCTGGAACTTGGTCGTGAAGAACGGGTCGAAGACCTTTGACAGTGTATCTTCATACATCCCGCAGCCTGTATCTGAGATCTCGATATAGGCATACATCCCCTCCACCATGCCTTCGTTAAGATATGTCTCGGACAGATACGCCCGGTCAGCGTACATGGAGCCGGCCTTTATCGTTATGGCGCCGCCTTTCCCTGACGCCTCAACGGCGTTGGTTATAATGGCCATTATGATGTGCCTTATCTGGTATGGGTCGGCGTCTATCTGTGCGGATTCTTTTGCTATGTCAATTTTCAGTTGAGTATTTTTGGGGATGGCGGATTTTATGAGAGGCATTGTTTTATTCATTATGTCGGCAAGGCTGGTCTGCTCCGATGCGAAGTAGCTTTGACCGGAATAGGCCAGCAGCTGGCCTACAAGTCCTGCCGCGCGCCTGCCCCCCATGTCTATCTTGAGCAGGAATTCCCTTAACTGGGAGTCATGAGGAACCTTGGCCAGGCATAGCTCGGTATATCCGAGTATTCCGGCCAGTATGTTGTTGAATTCATGGGCCATACCACCTGCCAGTATGCCGATGGACTTGATCTTCTGGAGCCTTTGTATGTGTTTTTCAAGCCTTTTCCGCTCGGTTATGTTGCGGAATATCCCACGGGTAAAGACCGGTCTTCCATGTTCATCGCATTGGCAGTTTGCGTTTCCTTCAAGCATTACCTTGCGGCCGTCCTTGGCAAGAAATGTGGTCTCGATTTGTTCGGCCTTGCCGCCAGAGAGCACCAGCTTGAACATATTCATGCAGTTGTCCCGGCATTCGTGAGCCAAGATGTCCTTTAAAAGATTGAGCCTCAAGACCTCGTCCTTTGTATAGCCCAGGGTGTCAAGCCATGCGCGGTTCACATAGAGAAACGAGCCGTCAGGGGCCACACTCTGGATGAGGTCATTGGCGTTTTCAAGGAGGTCCAGGTATCTTGCCTCATTCTTTTCCAGCTCTCCTTGTGTTCTTTTTAGCTCTGTTATATCGCGAGCCATATAGATTGCGCCCATGATCTCCCCTTGTCCATTATGCAGTGGGGAGACGGTCACGCTTATATATTCGCCAAGTGGGCCGTTGTCTATCTCGGCGCTGCGTCGCCCGCCGTCGGCAAACAGCATTGAGACCGGACAGTCCTTCTGGGGCGCGTCTTTGTCTTGTATGACATTATAACAGAATTGTCCGATAATATTGTGAGACCGCCCAAGTTTATCCCCCATGGCTTTGTTCATATATGTAATTCGGTAATCCCTATCCAGGAGGCAGATCATGTCAGGCATGGCGTCAAGGATCATTTTCCAGTCTTGGATATTTATCATGTGACAATAATAACAGAATAATAAAGAGGATAAAAGAAATAAAATTATAATAAAGTATGAGTCATTTTGCAAATCTTGATATATCTTAAAAATTAAAATGTGTTATTTTTGTTTAAAAAAATAACACTGAAATTTAGTTTTATCTGATTGACAAGTCAAGAATTGAATAATAAG
>JAJYLJ010000024.1 GCA_021787835.1 Deltaproteobacteria bacterium
ATAGCAGCCTATTTTTACGTCCATGACCTCTGAACTTATCATCAATACGACACCTTGGGAAACCAGACTTGCCCTGCTTGAAAATGGTTCCGTTGCGGAACTCCATATAGAAAGACAGGCCGAGAAGGGTTACGTTGGCAACATATACAAAGGCAGGGTTGTGCGGGTTCTGCCCGGCATGCAGGCGGCCTTTGTGGATATAGGGCTCTGCCGCACCGCCTTTATCTATGTAACGGATGTCTATGACCACATGTCTGAATTTGAGGCCATGCTAGGTCAAGCGGAGTGCAGCGAAGACCCTATGGAGCGGTGCGGCAATAGGGACGACCATATCGATTACGCCCGCGTGCCGTTCCGCATCGAAGACCTCCTGCACGAGGGCCAGGAGATACTTGTGCAGGCCGTGAAAGAACCAATCGGGACCAAGGGCGCGCGGGTCACTTCTCACATATCCATACCAGGAAGACATCTGGTCCTCATGCCCACCATCGATCAGGTGGGTGTATCGCGTCGGATAGAAGACGAGGCCGAACGGCAACGCCTCAAGGAAACCATAGACTCCATACGGCCAAAAGGCTATGGATTCATCGCAAGAACAGTCTGCGACGGGATAAAACCAGCCGATATACACGCCGAGATGGATTTTCTCTTGCACCTATGGGAAAATATCCAAAAAAAGACCGCCTCCGCCCCCATCCCAAGCCTTATATATGAAGATCTAGACATAACCCTCAGGGCCATAAGAGACCTCTTCACCGGCAATGTCGAACGCATGGTCGTCGATTCGGCTCTTGCCTATGAAAGGATACTGGCCTTTGTCGAGACTTTCGCCCCGCAGCTGCGCCCAAAGATCGAGCTTTACAGCCAGTCAATGCCAGTGTTCGACGCCTTTGGAATAGAGGTTGAGATGTCAAGGGCATTTGACAAAAAAATATGGCTGAAATCAGGAGGCTATATAGTAATAGAAGGCACCGAGGCATTGACCGCCATAGATGTGAATACCGGCAAATTTGTCGGGAAACGCCATCTGGAAGACACGATCCTAAAGACAAATCTAGAGGCGGCGCGTGAGATAGCCTGTCAGCTCAGATTGAGAAATATAGGCGGTCTGATTATTATCGATTTTATAGATATGGAGAATGCGGCAAGCAGGGAGGAGGTCTTCAAGACCCTCAAGGAGGCGCTCAAAAAAGACAAGTGCAAGACCAATATATTAAGGATGTCAGAGCTCGGCCTTATTCAGATGACGAGAAAGCGCAACAGGGACGGCCTCCACAGCATACTTTGCGAACCATGTTTCTATTGTGAAGGATTAGGCCGCTTAAGGGCCAAAAGGACCATCTGTTACGAAATATTCCGGCGCATAATGCGTGAATCGACTTATTCAAAAGACGGCATGATAGAAATAGTCGTACATCCGGTTATTTCCGAGATGCTTCTAAAAGAAGAGACACAACATGTAATGGCACTCGAGAAATCCATTGGCGGGGGCGTTAGGGTCATATCAAACCCTGAATTTCATCTCGAGCAATATGAGATCAACTATCTATAAAGATCCAAACCCATCGAATGAGGCACAGATGTTTGAAGCAAACGCGCTACCCGTACTTATAGGAAGTCTCCCGCTTACGGACCATGACGAAGCAGCCAGACTAGTCCTTAAATACACCCCCGACATACCGCTCTGGGTCCAGCTTCCGCACTACCCAGAAGAAAGGCTCCTGAGTCAGTTCTCAGAAGGGCTTCCAGGCATCATGCAAGACGGCGGACGCATCTGGTTCAAGACCAACGGCCCTGAATTCGAAAAGAAACTCATGGCCTTCTATGAACAGTATCTTGCGGTAACAGAAGGAACCACCTCTTTAGAGGGCTCCATATTTTCATTTTCAAATACGACCGACAAGGGGTTCAGGGCGTTCATTAAGGCTGTCTCGGCCCTCGAACAGAGGCCCGTGGCCCTGAAAGGTCAGATCACCGGCCCGTTTACCATGCTGACAGGGCTCAAGGACGACGATGGGCGCATGGCTTATTTTAATCCGACCCTGAGAGAGGTGGTTGTAAAGGCCATCGCCCTAAAGGCCAGATACCAGATAGAGGCAATGAAGGCCGTGTCCGGCAGGGTGATTATATTTCTCGATGAGCCGGCGCTTTCCGGTTTCGGCTCATCCGGCATGATAGGCATCCCAAAAGAGGATGTGATATCCGATATAACGGAGATTATTTCATCAATACATCAGGCGGGCGGCATGAGCGGCATACATGTATGCGCCAACACGGACTGGCCGCTGGTATTTTCAACCCCTCTTGATATCCTGAGCTTTGATGCGTATGGATTTTTTGACAGGATAATATTGTTCAGAGAACGTCTAGTCAAATTTATTGAAAGCAGCAAGATCATCGCATGGGGGATTGTGCCAACACTGAATGAAGAGGATCTGAAACGGGAAGACATAAAAGACTTAAAGGCAAGGTGGGATAGATGCGCAGACAGCCTTGGAGCAGATCCCGACCTTATACGCAAAATGGCCCTTATTACCCCGAGCTGCGGGACGGGCCTCCTTTCAAAGGAACTGTCCATAAAGGCGCTTTCCCTTACCCGTGACCTCTCAAATGCCATAAGAGGGCTGTAATTGGCGCTGTTAGTAGGCGACATAGGCGGCACAAATACGAGGCTGGCCATATTCCATGAGGGAAGTATCCTTCATAAGCGCATATACAGGACCATGGATATCGCGTCCCTGGGTGAACACATAACAGCCTATCTGAATGAATCACCGGCACCGGCCCCTGACAAGGCATGTCTTGCCGCAGCGGGGATTATCGACGACAACAGACTTGAGGCGGTAAACCTGCCGTGGGTCATAGACGGCACGCAGCTTGCCAGGTCGACAGGGATGAAATCCGTAAGATTTGTAAACGATTTTGAGGCGGCCGCCTGGGGCATCACCCTGTTAAAACCGGATCAGCTCATCCAGATCGGCGGGCAAGACCCTAAACCGGACGGGCCAAGGGCGATCCTGGGCGCCGGCACAGGGCTCGGAGAGGCCATAATGTTACAACTCAAGAAAGGCGGGGCGATGGTGCTTCCGACAGAAGGCGGCCACACCGACCTCGCCGCAAGGAATGAGACCCAGATAGACCTTCTTAGGTATCTGATGAAAAAATTTGGACATGCAAGCGTGGAAAGAGCTATCTCCGGCCCAGGGCTTGTAAACATATATGATTTTTTGTCTTTGAAAAATGGGCGTGAGGCCGGAAATATTGGCGGCCCAGCCCTTATAACGAAATATGCAATTGAGAAAAAAGACGCGATTTGCATTGAGACAATAAGGCTATTTTCAGGAATGCTGGGCTCAGAAGCAGGAGACCTCGCCTTAAGGTGCCTTGCCACGGGGGGTGTACATATTGCGGGTGGAATAGCCCCGAATATACTCCCCTTTTTAACAGACGGCGCGTTCAGGGCCG
The DNA here is from genome assembly GCA_021787835.1 of Deltaproteobacteria bacterium. Taxonomy (GTDB): domain Bacteria; phylum Desulfobacterota; class Dissulfuribacteria; order Dissulfuribacterales; family Sh68; genus JAJYLJ01. The sequence continues at coordinate 3,466 of JAJYLJ010000024.1, forward strand.
CCTTTGAGTCAAAAGGCCGCCTGTCTTATGTATTGAAAAAGATCCCTGTCTTTGTGGTGATAGAACCCTGGCTAGGGCTCCTCGGAGCAGGTATCATCGCCCGGCAAGAAGACGCTTGACCCATTCCAGCACATGCCTTATCCTCGGCGCGGCCAAACTAAACGCCTCTTCATATGTAACCCACTTATATTCTTCATGTTCCGGCCGGCCTATATGAGGGTTAACGGGGAGGTCGATATCTCTGGTTCCGGTCTCGGCCAGATAATATCTGGCCACCTTTCCGTTATTATACGGTTCGGTCTCTCTGTAGTCATAACCCCAATGAAAATCAAGATCCTTTATACCGGTCTCCTCCTCCACCTCACGCCTTGCCGCATCAATCGGGCCCTCGCCAGGCTCAACAATCCCCTTGGGAAAATCCCAATAACTATATGCCCTCAGCATTAGATACATCCACTTTCCGGCCTCCGGTCTTACGACAACCACTCCTGCCGAAAGCGTCCTGATTTCCATCAGTCAAACCTCCATTCAAAAAAACTTTATCGATTTTATACAATACTATATTCAACTAAATGCAAAACCATATTAGTTTAAGGCGCATGGAAAAAGATAAAATCGCGACGGCGCCGAGGTTCCCGAGAAAAAGGAAGTTCAAGTGCCACGCATGCGGAAGGGACCTGCCCTTTTGCTGGAACTGTCCGTGCGGCTTCGAGATATGCGACGACTGCCTCAGAGAAAATATGTGGGGCATGAGTAACGGGGCCGTGTGGATATGCCCTGATTGCGGAAGAATCAGAGGGTTTTAGAGACCTCTTCTATCATCCCCTCTATGACATCAAGACCTTTATTCCAAAAACCAGGGTCTTTAAGATCAACCTTAAACGGCTTCACAAGCTCATACGGGCTCTTGCTGCCACCGGAGGCCAAAAGCTCAAGGTAGCGATCCACAAAGCCAGGAAACCCCTCCTCATAAAGCGCATAAAGAGACAACACAAGCAGTTCCCCAAAGGCATAGGCATACACATAACCAGGGGCATGGATGAAGTGGCCTATATATGACCACCAGAAACCATAGTCATCTGTGAGAACTACGCTGTCCCCGAACATCTCGCGCTGGGTCTTGAGCCAAACGGCTGAAAAGTCCTCTGGGGAGAGCTCCCCTTCCCTGCGCCTCATATTATGAATCTCGTTTTCAAAACGGTTCATCGCTATCTGACGGAATACGGTTGCAAACACCGATTCCAGCTTGGCGCAGGCAAAACCAAGCCTTTCCTGAGGCCTCGAAAGCCCCTTCATAATATCCTTAAAGACCAGCATTTCTCCAAACACTGATGCTGTCTCGGCCAACACAAGAGGGGTGTGGCTGTTAAAATAACCAAGCGCACCCGCCATCACCTGATGCACCCCATGACCCAACTCATGCGCTACCGTCTCGACATCCCTCAAGTTGCCCGAATAATTGACAAGCACATAAGGGTGCACATCCGGCACGGCAGGATGCGCGAATGCACCGCCTGTCTTGCCCTGTATTATCGGGGCGTGTATCCAGCCCTTATCGAAGAAGTCCCTGGCCGTGGCCTCCATCTTGGCCGAGAACCTGCCGAATGCCCCGAGGACCATATCCTTGCAGGCCGGCCAATCAATAGCGTCCAGCGGCAACTCCTGCACAGGGGCATACCTGTCAAAGTCATAAAGGGTATCGAGACCCAAAAGCGTGCGCTTAATGCCATAATAGCGGCTGACCAGGCCGTAACGGCTGGTCACGGCGTCTATGAGGGCGTTCACCGTGGCGGAATCCACCTCGTTGGCGAGATTCATGGAACCGATCCAGTCAAGATATCCCCTGAGTCTGTCCTCTATCATCTTGTCCGCAATGGATGTATTGAATACATGAGTAAGGACGTGGTTCTGGCTTTTCAGGCCGTCTGTAAGCTCAACCGCCGCATTTCTCCGCACTGCGCGATCAGGGGAATAGAGATCAGAGAGCACCTCCTCCTGGCTGCGGCCCTTCTCGCCGAAACGCTGGAAGGCAAGGACCTTGTCAAAGAGCTTGACCCAGGAAGAACGGCCAACCGGACTGATGTCCACAAGGAGCCGCTCCTTGTCTTCAGAAAGAAGATGTGGCCTGTAGCGCCTTGCCGACTCAAGATAGTGTCTGTAATCAGCGAGCACGGGATCGCTCAGCAGAGATTTCGCCGCGTCATCAGGCATATGGGCCCATTCAAGATCGAAAAATATCACCCTGCCCGATACAAGACTTGAAAACTCCGTTATTTTTTGAAGGAAGGCCCCTGCCCCAGGATCATTTACGCGTGTTGCAAAATCGAGCTGGGCGAATGCCTCAAGGCGGCCCATATCCGCTGCCAGTCTTTCCATGCCCTTAACGGCATCCAGAAGACCGGACGGATCAAGCCCAGCCACCTTACCGGCATACTTTTTCTCAAGTTCGACGGCAAGGGCCTCGCAACCCTCCATATCTTTACCTATATTAGGGTCTTGCGCACCTGCATAGAGATGGCCAAGCTCCCATATGACATCCGACACGTGCAAATCTTCCGGCATCGCCTGGTTACCCCCTCCCAACATTACCTTTATTAAGCCGCACAAAGACGCCAGACTAACACTAAAAACGTTAAGGTGGGCCCTAGAGTTTACCAGTATCGCGGACACGGGAAAGGAGCGCATAATTATAGGCTCCGCCGCTTTCAATGCGCACCCATCCGCCCTTTGACAGCGCCCACCAATGGCCGCCACAAAACCTTGCGACCAACGCGCCGTGATAGGCCATCATTTTGCGCACTTCCTCGACAGTATATGAACTTTTGACCCCATCATTAACTTGCGCATCTTTACAAGCTGAAATTAAAATGGAAAGAAAGACAAGAACAGGAATCCAAAAATACTTATTATACTTACTAAAGGTTGCGCGACTAAAACAATGATAAAGAAACCGAAACATCCGCTTATTTTAAGGATATTGGGCGATAAGTCAAGTAAAAATACCGGGTTTCTAGGGTATTTGTCTATTTTTAGTTGTAAAATAAAAGAGTTGACATCAAAATTGCTATTGCCGTTTTTGATGTCAACCATAGTCCCCGCAAATGCCTATGCATTTCAGGTCCACGGGCGCAATGAAGGTCTATATGTACACCAAATCGCCCACATTTTATATGCATTATCAGTGGTTACCCTAGCGTACAAGCTTCAAAAAACCGGACTTACGGAGAAAAGGGCATGGAGGCTCACGGCCATAGGCATGCTTATCCTGACCATATGGAATATCTGGGCCTTTTCAGGGCATATCGTTGCATACCTGCTGCCGAAAAAAGACATTGCGCCAATACCTGGCACGGATACGCCCGGCATATGTCTTAACTCATGGCTGGACATAGCTTACTATATATTGAAATTTGATCATCTGCTTTCAGTGCCCGCCATGTTTATGATTTACCTTGGACTGGCCGACCTGCACAAGACGGCTTCACGCCAGCCCCAAGAAAAAGAAGGTGGCCGGTGACATACCTGTCGCTCTACCCTATCTGGACAGTCGATCTTCTGGGTTGCCTGGCGATGATAGTAATCGCCACCAAGTGTCTTGCAGTTACCTATAAGATGTACCGCTCTGACACTAAAAACGTCCTCTCAAACTATCTTTTATGGCTGGTTACTGCGCTCTTTGCGTTTTCCGTATCGAGATCATTCGGCCATATATTGAATCACATCTTTTACTTTCTTGGTTACAGCCATATCTGGAAAGAACTTTCACCGGTCAGCGGCGCGATAAATACCATTACGTTTATAGCCATAGCCGCCATCACCATGTTCTTTGACAGGATACAGGCCATTATGGACCAGATGAGCCGGGACCGTAGCAAGATACAGGAAACGAGTAAGGAGCTATTAAAGCTTAACAAGGAGCTCGAGATAATAGTTTCGGAACGCACACAGACGGAAATGGTGCTCAAGATAGCCCACGAGGCCAGAAATCCGGTAATGATAATAGGTGGCCTTCTGCTCAAGTTGCTTAAAGGAATGCCAAGCGAAAGCGGCGAGCGCCAGATCGTGGAAAAGGTTATGGAACAGGCCCGGCGGCTCGAGGCCATGGTGTCACAATTTGAAGAGGCCTTCTTTAAAACAAAGAAACACTTTTCATCTCAAGAGCTTAACTCCATCACCGAAGACGCAATAGAATTTGTGAGACTTGCCGCCGATGAAAGAGAAATAATAATACTGTTTGACAGATCGCCTGCAAATCTTGTCTTTCAGGGCAATAAATACCTTATAAAGGTGGCGCTGGCTCACATCATAAGAAACGCCATAGAGGTATGCAGCCCAGGCGACACCATCGAAATAACGACGGGCCTCATGGAAAAATGGGTGACTGTAACCATAAAGGATAATGGCCCAGGGATACCTGAAGATGTCAAGGCCCATGCATTTGAGCCTTTTTATAACACGCCTCACGGGGAAACAGGTCTTGGGCTGCCATACGTAAAGCAGATAATTGACGAACACAAGGGCGAGATACGGCTTACGAGCAGCATGGGCAAGGGAACAACTGTAAAAATACGCATCCCGTCCCATATAGCCGGGCTCATAACCTAATGTCAATCGTTACCACTTGATTTTAACCGCCCGATTTGGCATCCTGTGGGTTATAAAATTCAGCCAAATCATGCGGGAGGCAAAGAGATATGAGAAGCGACCAGATGAAAAAAGGGATGGAAAGGGCCCCGCACAGGTCTTTGTTCAAGGCCATGGGGTATACTGATGACGAGATTAGACGGCCCTTGATCGGCGTAGCGAACTCATTCAATGAGATCATCCCTGGCCATATACACTTAAGACAGATAGTCGAGGCGGTAAAGGCGGGCGTCAGACTGGCAGGCGGCACACCGATTGAATTCGGCGGCATAGGCGTCTGCGACGGTATAGCGATGAACCACTTAGGCATGCGCTATTCCCTGGCAAGCAGGGAGCTTATCGCCGATTCCGTTGAGCTCATGGCGCAGGCCCACCCCTTTGACGGCCTTGTGCTGGTCCCTAGCTGCGACAAGATCACACCTGGTATGCTCATGGCCATGCTCCGCCTGAACATCCCTGCAATAGTCATAAGCGGAGGCCCCATGCTGACCGGTGAATGGAGAGGCCGCACGGTCAATCTCATAACTGTATTCGAGGGCATAGGCCAGGTAAAGGCCGGGAAGATGACTGAACAGGACCTTGATGAGCTTGAAAATGAGGCCTGCCCTACGTGCGGCTCATGCGCTGGTATGTTCACCGCAAACTCCATGAACTGCCTTACAGAAGCCCTGGGGCTCGCGCTTCCGGGCAACGGAACCATCCCGGCTGTGACCGCCGCGCGCATAAGGCTCGCCAAAGAAACAGGCATCCAGGCCGTGCGCCTTATTGAAAAAAATTTGACACCCAGGCAGATCGCAACCCCATCGGCATTTAAGAACGCGATAGCCGTGGATATGGCCCTTGGCTGTTCCACCAATACGGTCCTTCATGTGCCTGCAATCGCCCATGATGCGGATGTGGACCTGCCGCTAGACATATTTAATGAGATAAGCCTCAAGACGCGGCACATCTGCAGCCTCATTCCGGCAGGCCCTCACAGCCTTAAAGACCTTGATCTTGCGGGCGGCATCCAAGCTGTCATAAAGGAACTGGCCTCCCTTTCCATCATAGATACCCTGGCCATGACAGTCACTGGCAAAACGGTTGGAGAAAATATAAAAACCGCATCTGTAAAAAACTCAGACGTTATCAGACCGATCTCAGACCCCTATCACAAGGAAGGCGGCATTGCCATACTATACGGAAACCTCGCCCCTCAGGGCTCAGTGGTGAAACAATCAGCCGTTGCGCCTGAAATGCTTGTACATGAGGGCCCTGCAAGGGTGTTCGAGTCCGAAGATGAAGCCTACAGCGCGATTCTGGCTGGTAAAATCAGGCCTGGAGACGTAGTGGTGATACGTTACGAGGGGCCGAAGGGCGGGCCAGGCATGCCAGAGATGCTCTCTCCGACGGCGGCGATAGTCGGCATGGGCCTTGAAAAGGAAGCCGCCCTTATTACAGACGGCAGGTTCTCAGGCGGCACCCAGGGCTCGGCCATCGGGCATGTATCCCCTGAGGCTGCCGACGGCGGAGCCATAGGGCTTGTTAAGGAAGGAGACGTGATTAAGATAGACATACCAGCGAGGAGTCTGGCCCTTGCGATAGATGATGCCGAACTTGAAAACAGGCGAAAGGAGTGGAGACCTCGGAAACCAAAAATAACCAAGGGGTATCTCGCGAGATACGCGCGGCAAGTGACAAGCGGCGCAACAGGTGCAATACTCAAAGACTGATCAGGAGGATAAGTAAATGGCAAAAGAACTCAAACTGCTCATACATGTCGCACAGCCCGACAGATGGGATGTGGCCGCTGGGAACGCTATAAATTTTCTTAAGACAAGGCTTGCAGGCGAGGAGCTTAAGGTCATAATGGTGGCAAACGCGGATGCAGTCACCAGATGTATCCAGTGCGACCGGCCCCTTTTCGATCTGCTGAAACAGATCGTACTGGATGGAGGCGAGATATATCTGTGCGAAAACGCCCTTAGGAAATTCGAAATCCCTGTCTCAAGACTCCCTGACATATTCAAGACGGTGCCGGCCGGCGTCAGGGCGCTCGTTGAATTTCAGCAAGATGGCTGGCGCTACGTAAGGCCATAAGCAAATATAAATCAGTCAATCGCCGGGGGCTAGCACGAGGCGTTACCGGATGGCAAAAACCATGTCAGGTGCCAGAACCGGTAGAACTCTGATACTACAATATCGTTTGTCGGAAGCCCTAGCCTCTGACAAAAATACAGAAGAGGTTCTTTGTCCGAACAGATTACATGGTATGATTGGCGCTTCCTGGACCTGAAATTTTCGTGAACGGCTATATGGCCACGCTCCGCCCAGGCAAGCGCCTCCGGTATCTCATTTAACGTGAAGATGCGTACTGGCAGTTCGTCTTTTATCTGCACCAGAATATGGCTTATGCCGGGAAGAGAATTTTTTTTGTGCCTGGTCACTGTATTAGACAACCCTTTTACATTACTGACTGTAATATTTCATCGGAATCCAGGCAGATAAACTTAAAACCAGTTGATCCTTAAAATAAGGAAAGGAAACATCATCATGCAGAAAGTATCCCGCATAAAAAGACAGACATCGGAGACAAAAATAGAACTTACCCTCACGTTAAATGGCTCGGGCAAGATATCCATCAAGACAGGGGCCGGTTTCTTTGATCACATGCTAACCCTTTGGGCTGTTCATGGTTTTTTTGACCTCGATCTTGTGGCGCAGGGAGACCTTGAGGTGGATTTTCATCACACCGTTGAAGATATAGGCATCTGTCTTGGCAAGGCAATCTGCGAGGCCATGGGTGACATAAAAGACGTGAAACGTTACGGCTGCGCATCAATACCAATGGAAGAGGCCATTGCCAGGGTGGATATAGATTTATGCAAAAGACCCTTTCTGGTCTTTGATGTCAGGTTCCCGAGCGCAAAAATAGGAAAATTCGATACGGAGCTTATAGAAGAATTCTTTAGGGCCTTTGTCATAAACAGTGGCATTACGCTTCATGTTAATGTACCTTATGGAAAGAATAGCCATCATATCGCAGAGGCTATCTTCAAGGCCGCTGGAAGGGCGCTTGACAAGGCGTTGCAACCTGAACCGAGACTTTCAGGCAAGGCGCTATCCAGCAAGGGCGTACTATAAATTTAAAGGAAAAAAAATGAGGAAAACATACATAACTGGTCATAGTTACGATTTATTCTTTATCTTTTATATTATACTTGTAAGTCTTCTGCTTCAGTCATGTTCCGGGGTATTTCATGATCATAATCTTGGAAAACGCCCACTTCCAAATCTTGGGAGTATAGCGGTTCTACCTATGGACAGGGCGTCCATAAAACCAGGGCAGGAAAAGGCAACTTGCGCCCTGAGCGATACGGTTTTTAACGCCAGCGAGATACCATATGAAGTGAGCGCGAACCTGTCCAAGGTGCTTGTTGACATGCTCAAAAACGATCCAAGGTTCAAGCCGGTGCCTGAAGGACAGTGCGTCGGCTTTTTAAACGCCTTTTTAAAGGCCGACATCAAGGCCTCCCAAATCAGGCTAATCCAGTCTTTTGGCAAGGAGCTCGGGGCGGATGCCGTGCTCTACGGAAAACTATTCAGATTCGATGAACGCGTCGGATCGGCATACTCAGCCCAGAGGCCTGCATCCGTGGCATTCACCCTGCACCTCATAAGGACCTCCGACGGAGCGATCCTTTGGCACTATGACTTTGACGAAACACAGAAACCGCTCACCGAGAATATTTTAAACACCAGGCTCTACAGAAAGTCCGGCTTAAAATGGCTTACGGCCGAAGAGCTTGCGAAATACGGGCTTTCCGAGGCCACGAGGGAACTGGAAAGACGCCTGCCCTAAGATGGATGTTGCAAACAGTCAGGTGGTTGAATTCGTTGAAAACCAACGGTTTTTCACAGCCATGTGCATTGGCAAAAAGGCAAACAGATACCATCTTATCACCTATCTTGGAAGGGAGATAAACCTGCCCGAGAGCCGTTTCTTGCACATCTCTCCTCAAAGAATAAAGTCCAACGCCAGGAGCGCATGTCTTCAAGAGCTCCAAGGGATATTCATAAGACGCGAGGAGCTAAAGGCGCAAATTGACATTCAATATCTATGGGAACTGATTAAAGATGAGCGCGGGACCTGGTCTTTGCATGAGATTACAAATCTTGCCTTCAGCGAAGACGCCGGGCCGGACCATGAGGCGGCCCTCATAAGGGCGGTCATAGAAGACCACCTTTACTTTAAGTTCAGAGAAGGCGTCATATACGTTCAACCCAAAGAGACGATCGAGCGCCTTTTGTCCCAACAGGCCATTGAGCAGAAAAAACTCGAGAGGATAAAGGCCGGTCTGGATTGGCTGGGCCGCCTATGGCCCAAACCTGCGGCGGGCAGCCGCGACCTCAAAGACCCGAACATAGCTTATTGGGTCGATGCCATAGGTGACTTCTGCATAAGAGGCGAAGAATCAAATTATACGCAAGAAGTCAGGGACCTTTTTAAACAGGCTGGCATAACCGAACCATCAGCGCCATTCAACACCTTGGTTAGAGCAGGGATATGGAGCGAGGATGAAAACGTCGAGCTGATCCGCTTCGGCATAGAAACCAGTTTTCCAGAAGACGCAATGGGCCAGGCTGCGGATATCGCCTCATCTTCTCTCGACACAAATAGGGCGGCTGATCTGACAGGGCTCGACATCTTTACCATTGACGGCCCCGAGACTACAGATATCGACGATGCACTGAGTTTTGAAAGGCTTACCGGTGGCTATGAAATAGGCGTCCACATAACAGACATAGGTCTCAAGATAAAATCGGACACCCCTCTTTTTGAAAACGCAATCAGCCGGGCGACTACAATCTATCTGCCCGATCTTACGGTCTCCATGCTCCCCGACATCCTGTCATCAGATGCCCTAAGTCTGAGCAGAGGGGAATACAGGAGGGCACTGTCTTTTTTGATAAGGCTCGACAAGAACGGCAATATCTTAAAATCACACATAGTCCGCAGCGTTATAAGGGTCAACAAGCGGATGGATTACGACGAGGCGGACCTGGCCATTGAAGAAGGCGGGCTGTTTTCAGAGATACATCAGCTCTGCAAATCCCTTCAGGCCGCCAGAATCGAAAAGGGGGCGCTTCCCCTGCCAATACCAGAGCTCATGGTCAAATTTGATCCCGGAAGGGGCGTTACGGTCAAACTCTCTCAACCAGGACCAGCTCGTTTTCTTGTTTCGGAATGCATGATTCTGGCAAACACCGTTGCGGCCAACTTTCTGAAAGACAACCGGATACCAGCGCTCTACAAAAGTCAGCCGCCGCCAAGAGAGCAGATCATCTCCGGAATAGAGACAAATCTCAAGGCGAATTTCAGGCAAAGACGTCTTATAAGCAAAGGAAATCTTGGCCAAAAACCAGAGGGACATCATGGCCTTGGGCTCGACGCATACACCACTATTACATCCCCATTAAGACGCGGCCTTGACCTTGTCATGCAGCAGCAATTGGATTCTTTTATCTCAAACGGCGAGCCCATGCATGATGCAAAGGGTCTTGAGAAAATAGCCATCACGCTCCAACAAGGTCTTGCCGCGGCATCAGCGGTCAAACAGATCAGGACCAGATATTTCCTGCTCAAGCATATGCAGGGACTTATAGACGTCCCGCTTGATGCATGGATACTCGAGCCTAACCACCAAAAGGTGCTTGCGGTACTCAATGATTATCTTATGCCGGTTGAATTGCCAAGGCGGCCAAACGCCATCTATAGCCCTGACCAAGATATAAAAGTAAGATTGAAAAAGGTCAACGCCAGGGAAAATATCTTGAAGGTAGACTGGTATGCCAATCGTGCCTTTTGATTCCAGCGACAGAGTACTTGCCCAGGCAAGGGCTTACATCTCCTCTCCAGGGCTCATGATAGCCGAAAAAGAGCGGTCTGTTCCGCTGTTACTCAAGGCCCTGAAAATTTCCTGCGATATTGATCTTAGACGCGAGATATTCTTTATCCTCGGAAGCTTCGCCAAGGAAGAACTTTACTGGTCCTTATACGAAATTATGTCCGACCCTGACGAGCCGGATGAATTAAGAGATCAGGCGGCTGTGTATCTAAGCATCATCGGCACATTTCTGGATGACCCGCAGGCACTCGTCAGAAGGCTTACGGCCGATCTTGAAAGCGATGAACATGACACAAGGGTAAGGGCCATTATAGCCCTTGGCTGGGAAGGAAATATAACGGCGGTACTGCCGCTGATTGAATGTATATATGACCCCGACCATGAAATACAGGAGGTGGCCGTAAACGCGCTGTGCAATCTGAAAGACAGCAGGGTCCTTAGGCTGCTTGCCGAGAGGCTTCAAAACTGTTTCCTTGACCAGAAACGGGCCATTCTTTTCAATATGTGGCGCTTCAAGGATAAACAAAATGAAGTGGCTGCCATTTACAGGGAAGAGATTGAATCCGGAGACACGGCCCTGCGAATCGATATTTTGACCCTTTTAGGCCAGATGAATAACCAGGCCGAACACGTCGATCTCTATAATTCTCTTTTATATGATCCAGACGATAAGGTCAGGGCCTTCGCGCTTGAACGTCTTGGAAACCTCCAAAAACTTCAAGCAAGGGACGTAATCTCGTTTTTAGACGACCCCTCGATGATAGTAAAACGGACTGCGATGAAGATACTCCAGGCCGAGAATTGCCAAAACGGCAATAATACGCTCAACCACTAAATTTTGTAATGGATTCAGACCAAAGTCCTCTTCTGGCTATCTATTCTTGGGATCAAACCTCATAGGGCATCCGGCAGGGCCGTAAACCGCCTTCAGGTCAGGGATTTGCGCGGCCCTTTTAGTGGCTCGATCGCCATGCGCTGCGCCTTTCGTTCCACCCTTTTTCTTGCCACATAAATGGGGTTGCGCGTATCCCTGTCCAACCCACTTACAAACATGGCGGTTGATATGGTCCCCGGCGTAGGCGTGAAATCTTGAAACTGCTTCACATCAAGCCCCATGCCACGCACCTTTCCAGCCATAGTCTCCATGTTCGGCAACGAGCAGCCTGGATGTGCCGAGATAAAATATGGAGAAAATAGAATCCGCAAACCTTTGCCGTCCGCAACCCTTCTTGCGGTCTTTAGAAAATTAGAAAGCACATCAGGCCCTGCCTTGTGCATAAGCCGCAGGACATCGGCCTCTGTATGTTCAGGCGCTATCTTCATGACACCTGGCACGTGACGCTCAATGATCCTTTCCAGCAATCTTGGCGTCTTAAGGAGAAGCTCCATCCTGAGCCCTGACGAAATAAAGGCGTGTCTGACGCCTTTTACGCCTGATACACGGTCAATGAGCTCCAAAAAACAGTCTTCATCAATGGCAAGATTACGGCAGATGCCCGGATAGAGACAGTCATGTCTATGGCATGACCCGCTCTTTTTGCATGATATACCGTAGAGATTGGCCGTAGGCCCGCCAAGATCGCTGACTGTTCCGTTAAACCAAGGCATTTGAGAGAGCCGTTCGACCTCCCTTACCACGGAATCGACGCCTCGGGAGACAACAACCGCCCCCTGGTGTCTGGCAATGGCGCAAAACGAGCAATTCCCAAAACAACCACGCAGAATGGTAATGGAGCTTTGGATCGCGCGGCATGCCGGAATATCGCCAAAATCCGGATGGGAAAGCCTCGTAAAGGGCAGTTCATAGAGGCCGTCCAACTCATCCTGGCCAAGGGCCGGCATGGGCGGATTCTGCAAGACCCACAAGGCCTTCTGTCTTTGGATCACAGGTGTCTGGGACAAAGACCTTGCGTGACTGTCAACAGTCAGCTCAGCGTCTAAGAGCAGCTTCGGATCAACCCGCAACTGGTCAAACGATGGGAGCAAGACATGGCCGCCGATATCCCTTGCAGCCAAACCGGCATCGGTCAAACGTTCGCACGTGCCACGGATGCCTTTTAGTTCCTTATTTGCTGCAAGTCTCTGGGCGATCTCAAGTACGGCCCTTTCTCCCATCCCGTAAACAAGAAGGTCCGCCTTTGAATCGGTCAACACCGACGCCCTCAATACCTCTTGCTTATAGTCATAATGGACAAAACGTCTGAGCGATGCCTCGAGGCCGCCTATAATGACAGGACAATCGCTGTATGCCTGCCGTGCAAGCTGCGCATATCTTATTGTAGCCCTGTCAGGGCGCCTGCGGAGTTTGCGCTCCATGAGACCTCCAAAATACGGATTCCCCCCAGGACTATAGGCATCCGAGTCGCGCACCCGCGAATTCCCTGAATAGTTGGCTACAATGGAGTCCAGATTCCCGGCTGTTACTCCAAAAAATAACCTTGGTCTTCCGAAGGCGGTAAAGGCCCTATGGTCTTGATGCCAAGGCTGCGAAAGCACCGCCACCCTGTAACCATTCGACTCAAGCCATCTGCCTATCAACGCCACGCCGAAAGATGGATGATCGGCGTAGGCATCTCCAGTCACCAAAACTACATCCACGAAATCCCATCCGAGCGCCTCCATTTCCTTCCTGCTGGCAGGCAGAAAATGGGCCCTTATACCTTTCATGATAATGGCCCGTTATTCATGACGGCTGATGGTAATATTTGCAATTTCAATGGGTTTCTTGACTCCATTTCAAAAAAACTTATTCGTTATTTATATATTCTAAAATCCAAAGAGAGGTGTTTAACATGGCACGAAGACAAAGCCAAGTGATGGAGATGTTGTGCGCAGCCATTGAGATGGAGGAAAAAGAGCACACTTTTTTTAAGGCGGCTGCCGATGAATGCCCAAATGAACTCGGAAAAGAGGTTTTCCTTGCGATTCTCAAGGGTGAATCAGAGCAAAAAGAAGGCATACAAAAGATCAAGGCTGCCATTGAAACCAGCGGCAAATGGCCGGATACCTGTACGCTGTACGAACGAAAACAGATGGATGTCAGGGAGATGTTTTTCGGCCTGGCCCAAAAATACTGCAAAACTATCACGGAAGGCGCAAGCGTCACTGACGCCCTTGAAGTCGGAATAGGGATTGAAAGCGCAGCCATGGATTTCTACGCAAGACATCTTGAATCCGCAACGGATTCACATGAAAGGATATTTCTCGGAAGGATGCTTGAGGAAGAAAGGGCTCATCATGGGATACTGCTCGATATGCAATATTACTATCAAGACCCTGGCGGCTTCTTTATGGAAAAGGAACACAGAGGCCTGGATGGCGCATAGTTGCCGCTAAACGCCGGTTAAAGGGCAGGCATCACATTTAGGCCCGGTCTTTTTGCAATATGTCTTGCCAAGCGCCACCCATAACGCATGAAATTCATTAAAAAGGGCCGGATCAACAGGCAAGTGATCCATAAATATGGATCTTACCTCCTCATATTCAGCGTCTTGACCGATCAGGTCGTGCCTCAAAAGCGCCCTTATCGTGTATGCGTCCACTACAAAGGTGGGAAGGCCGCCGGCGTATAAAATTATGCTGTCGGCGGTCTCCGGCCCTATCCCTTTTACATTCAGCAAGGCAGGACGTAGGTCTTCAAGACCTGATGAGAACATGGCGTTTAAGTCTCCGCCGAATCGCCCCATCAGAAAGTCAATGAAGGCATGGAGTCTCTGGGCCTTGACATTGAAATAGCCAGCCGGACGGATGAACTCCGCGAGCATGTCACGCGGAAGATTGTAAAGGACGGCAGGCTCAAGAAGTTGTCTTGACTTGAGGTTCGAGACGGCCTTTTTGACATTATCCCAACTCGTATTCTGTGTGAGTATTGCGCCGACACAGACCTCAAAAGACGTCTCTGCCGGCCACCAGCGCTGGCTGCCAAAATGCCCGTAGAGCCTTTCATATATCAAGAGTAATTTATCTCCAACCGGACCAAAGCCATGAGGCTGCCTTATGGCCGGATTTAGAGATCCTGATAAATATATCGTCTTACCCATCTTAAGCCGTCAAATCCCCGTCTCTCAGTCCGATCTAATCAAATACACATAGATCAAGACGGCGAATATCACAATGCAGATGCCGGAGAAGACCCCTATATCCTTTAATATCGGGCCATCCGCATGTCTGGGAAGGGCGTAAACTATGGCAAACCATAGTGCCGTTACGCTTGTGATTGTAGCGACGGTCCGCACCATCTTGAAAAAAATGAGAACGGCCAACACAACAAAGAATGGCACGCTCACATATGGATTGCGGGCAAGAGCTAACGGATCCATGCCATTTAGGCGGGAAAGAATCGCCCCTGTCTTAAGGTTTTCAATTATGAATTGCCAGTCCATAGCCTGCGAAAAACTCCGGCCCTTGAGTTAAAATTTTGCAACCCCGAACTTCTACTGCGAAGCCGGCCCCCTTATGACCTGGACCATATCTTCGGGGCGCATCCATCTTGAAAACGCCTTTTTAACATCCGGGCCTGTAAGCCTTATATATCTTTCTGCGGCCCGAACGGGTTCGTCAAGAGGCAGATCGTGGGCCGCGTAATAGATAAAGCCTTTCGCTATCTGATCAACTCCCGACTCTGACAACGGAATTTTGCGCAAAAGGAGCGCCTTGGCCTGATTTAGTTGGTCCTCCGAGACAGTGACATTCCGCATGTCTTCAAGATCGTGCCTAACAATACCCGCCGCCTTTGAAACCTTATCCGGATCACATGCAAAGACAACCGAATAGACAGAGCGCTGCCTCCCTGCGTCAAGATGCGAGTCCACAAAATATACAAGACCGGAATTTTCTCTCAAGTCCTGGTAGAGCTTTGTGGCGTAAAAGGCCCCACCAAGCACGTTATTGCCCAATTCGAGGGCGTAAAAATCAGGATCGGTCCGCTTCAGGGTAAGGGTCTGGGCCATTACCACCACATCCTGCACGCGGCTTGCATCAGGCACGGTCAGGGATGAAGGCTTATTATTTGGGACCTCCGGTAGATCAGTAACCGGCCTGGGCCCATGCGCCATCCAGGAACCAAAATATTTCTTTATCACTTTCGACGCCTCTTCAGGGGCAATATTTCCTATAACCACAATGGTGGTCATATCCGGCCTGAAGACCTTTGAATAATATCTCCTTACGTCATCAAGCGTAAGCGCGGAGATCGTCTTTTCGGTGGCATGCCTCAGGCTTGGATCACCCTTGGGGAATAGACTGGCTTTAAGGGCCTGGGCCGACAAATAATTGGGGCTTTTAAGCTCCCCTGCTATGGCGGCGGCCGTCTGGGCCCGCACGACATCAAAGGCGCTTTTGGGCAAGGCCGGGTGTAGTTCATTTTCCGAAAGCAGTTGAACGGCCCTGTCAAAATGATCGGGCGTTACCTTTACCGAGAAGTCGGTACCTGCGGACTCAGACGCCCCTATATCATCCAGGGCCTTCTGAAAGGCTACTCTGCCAGTGGACACACTCCCGTAAGAGAACAACTGCGACAATATGTCGTTTACTCCATCTTGCCCCTTGGGCGTCTGCATCTCTGGGTTATTTTTTATGTAGCCGTAAACGCTGACCGTATTGCTTATGGATATGGGCTGTACTATTAGAGTAAGCCCGTTTGGAAGCACGCTGACAACCGGATGAAAGGTGGAGGACGGCACGGCAAGATGGCCCATGGCCTCATTCGCCCATTCCGGAAGCTTCACATTGGCCGGTTGCCCGGTGGTCAGCTTCTCGCCGCCGCCAAAACCTTTCGATGAGACGGGATTGCCCGAGACCTCCGGAGTAAGGATGGCCTGGATCGAATGACCTATGTCGAGGTATTTTGCAGCCACGCGGTTTACATCTTCCACTGTGACTTTTTGTATAGCCCTTATGTCATCATCAGGGGAATGCCTGCCTTCCACGGCGAGGGCCTGAGACCAGCTCATGGCAAGGCCTGATATGGAATTTTTCTCAAACTCCGCCTTGGTCACCTCGCGCAGTTTGGCCGCGGCCACCAAATCTCCGGAGGCCCCGTTTCTTATCTCATTGACGATGACCTTCCGCACCTCGGCAAGAAGGGCCTTACTGTCGGCCCCTGATGGAAACGCGGCCGCCACGTAACCAAGCCCTGCTGCTGGCAAGGTATTCAATTCAAAACCCGTGAAAAGCGCCTTGCCCTCTAGGACCAGGGAGTAGAGGTCTGAGCGCTGGCTGTTCATAATATCGGCAAGAACCACTGACGCCGCATAATCAGGACTGTCATATCCTGGCATCCTAAATGCAAAAGACACTATACCGTAAGGCCTATCAGTCTTCATGTTGAGCATGGCCGGTTGAACAGGCTTAAGCTTTATACCTGCACGGGCTGGAAGCCTTTTTGCCTGGATATCGCCGAACATTTCCTTTACCTTTTGCAATGTGGCAGACGGATCCACGTCACCGCATACGATCAAAATGGCGTTGTTGGGCGCATACCAGTTATCATAAAATTGTTTTAACATAGCCCCGGTGGTCTTATTAAAAGATGGACGGGTGCCAAGGGCGTCGTGCTCATATGGAGTCCCTGCGAAAAGGGCCGCCAGTAACCTGGTATAAAAAATGTATTCAGGATTTGAGAGGTCCTGGGCCACCTCTTGCTCGATTGCGCCGCGCTCCTCGGACCACAACTTTTCGCTGTCAAGAACGCCTTTCATCCTCAGCGCTTCAATGTGCAAGGCCGCATCAAGGCCTTCGGCCGGCATTGTCAAGAAATATTGGGTCACGTTCTGTTGTGTATCGGCATCGAAGTCGCCGCCCATCTCTGCGGTTATGCGCGCAAGTTGAGCGGCCGTAAGCCCAGGGCTACCCCGAAACATCATATGCTCCTGGGCATGAGCCATGCCAGGAAACCCGGCAGGGGCCTCATCTGAACCGGCCAGATAGTTGACCACTGTGGTCACAACAGGGGCCAGAGGGTTCCGCACGATCACCACTCGAAGACCATTGTCCAGCTTCGCCCTGACCACTTCTTCGGCCCGTGCAGGTGTTGACTGAATCAATACCGCAGCTGCCACCAGCAGGAGGAAAAAAAGTATCTTTGATGTGTAATTTTTCATAGGTAAGCTATACTGTAAAAAATAAAAATATATGAATTGAAATCTTATCCTACGCCAAGTCCAGGCGTGCCGCAATCCCTTGCCTGGGTCATAACCATCGACGATGATGCCATGCCCTAAGTTTTATATCGGAAGATCAATCTTGTCAGGCTAGGGAACGTCTTGTTAATCTAAGGCCGCTAAAATCTTAAACTCTAAAAAGACCCAAACGTATCAATAAAGGCTTTTATATTTTTAAAATATAAAGACCGAAACAGCAGCCGCAGCGAGAACGACATAAACTATATCCACCCTTTTTATGAGCAGCACGAATAAACCGCATGTTACTGCAAGCCGCGCAAC
>JAJYLJ010000134.1 GCA_021787835.1 Deltaproteobacteria bacterium
TGATGGCGCTTATTATGTTATCAAAAGGAGTTATGATCAATTTTTTGGTGATGAAGATCAAGGCGATGACCCAAATAAGCCCGCAGGATAACATTATATATTCAAATATTTTGAAATAGGTATTTTCGGCCTCGGAACGTTCTTCTAGCAATTTTGTAACCATGTCAGACTGATTTAAAAGTTTTTCATTGTGTCCGCTCAAGTAGTCAAGGGCAGCGTTTGCTTCTGGCGATCCGTTCTTGGCTGTCAAAATCATATCTATGTTTGAATAAAAGGGCTTCCAGAGCCCTTCAAGCTTATTTAGCTCGGAGATAACCTTATCATCTGTAGCAGGCGGGATGCCATTTTGTTCATCGCCATCCTTTAAGGCCTTGAGACTTGCTTCAAACAGCGAAGAGCTGTCCTTCAGATCGCTTAATACCCTCTGATCCCCTGTTTTTAAAAAGATACAGGCGTCCTTTGCCATTTTCTGGCTCAACATTCTTTGCCTGCCGGACATATTTATTACGGCACCGTCTGTTTTGTGCAGTGAGATCAGAAAGATGCTAACCGCTATGGTTATTGCGTTTGCCATAAACATAAGAAAAACCAGTATTGGTATGAGGTAGTTAATGGAATAGAGTGAATACAAGCGTTTGTTCATAGTACCCCCCCCCGCAACTCAAAAAAAATGATAAGCAATAAAATTTAATCTATCTTAATACAAAAATGTAAATAAGCGCCAGAAAAAAATAAAATCTTAATAATTTATTGTTAAACTATTTTTGTTTTTTCCAATGTCATCCGGAACTGCGGCAGCGATGCCGTATCTATCAAGATTTGTGCCCATAGAAAGATAAAGGCTCGCAACGCCCTTATTGAAATCCGCTAGGGCGGCCGCCTTTTTTATTTTGGCAGAAATTACATCGTTTTGATATTGGAGTATATGAAATGTATCAGAGAGCCCTTCTTTTAAGCGATCCATCTCCTGGGATAGGGTTATCTCCGCGAGATGCTCGAAACGCTCGGCGACCTTGACGCGCTCAAGGCCCCTATGTGTATTTACAAGGGCATTTTTGATATCAGTCTCGACTGTGTCCTCAAGCCTCTTGAGCCGGTAAACGGCTTGACGCCTTTCAAGATCCGCCTGTCTAAACATGGCCTCAGGCCCTCTGTTTCCGATGGGATAGGAAAAACGCATTCCAACAAACCACTCATGGCCGTGTGTCATATTCTGGACCGAATCCCAGTAATCGCCGACCAGATGGCTCGACACCGTATTGCCCAAAAAAGAAACTGGCCTGTCTCCTCCAGACAGGCCGTTCAACCCCAAGGTCGCCTTAAGATCGAGCCTCGGCAGCCTCTGATTTTTATAGTATCTTAAATTTATGTCCTTTGATTCGACATAGAACCGCTGGGCTTCAAGGTCAGGGCGTTTTTTTAAAGCGACAGCCAAGGCCTCATCGAATGCCGGTAATTTTTGTTCCATGTCTGAGGCCGAAAGGCTCTGGGTCTTTATCCAGTCTTGCGATGCGGCTCGATTGCGAGCGCCGAGCAGGTCCAAGAGATTGTTGGTCGCCGTCTCCACCTGCTGTCTTGCCTGGATTATATCCTCATCTCTGGACGCGATAGCCGTCTCGGCCTGCTGTACCTCTGTTACCGGCACAAGGCCGGCTTTAAATTTTTCTTTATTGGCCTCAAGAAGTTCCTGGGCCAATTTTTTTGAATCAATCCGGTAAGTGAGCGTTTTTTCGGCAAGGGCGAGGTCGTAATATAGCGATTCGATACGGCCAGCTATCCGTTCGGCACGGTCAAGATATATGTTTGCCGCTTGCATGAGTTGTTTTTCGCTTATCTTGATGTGCGCCGAGTTTACGTCTTTTCCAAAATCCCTTAAAAGCGGCTGTGTCAGATCCAGAACAATGACGTCATTATATTGGGGCCTCAACTCATCAATAGATGAATTATTCATGGATTTCAACGTTGACAGTGATATGCTGGATTCAAGGCCTGTAAGGAATCGTTTTTTAATCCCTGCCTTTGCGTCAATATCACGGTAAAGGTTGAAGTCATCACTTGACAATATTGTGGACGATAGATTTTTTTGTTCGGTTGAGCCAACCGACGCCTCAAGAGTTGGATCAAAGACCGATTTGCTCGCAATGACGCCTTCTTTACCCATGGGTATACCCAGTTCCTCGGCCTTGACATCGAGGTTGTTTTCGATGCCACTTTTAATGGCCTCCCTGATGGTCAAGACCTGAGATGGTTCGTGCGGGCCTCGGGATTCAACCGAGTTTTTTGTGCCATCCGCAATGGACGGAATTCCGGAAAACAATAAAAATCCTATCAGTGCGCCTATTGCCGACAAACCGATATTGCAGATTTTCATGGGCTGCTATCCTTTGTGCAAATACCGTATTGCAAGATATTAAGGGCCGATGGTCCAAACTCTTTTGCATTAAAGAACGCAAACGGCTTATGACGCCCCATTCCATTTAGCAGGCCGATTATGACAAGGGCTGCATGCGAGGATGGCAAGGTGCGCATTGAACTGCCTTTTGGCCACTGTAAAGGCATTTTTTCAAGAAGAATTGTCGATTTTCCAAAATAGCCCTTTTGAGCAAAAAAGTTCTATTGCGGCGGCGAGGATAGCTTTTTTTGATATGGACAGTTCATATCTATAACCTCACCATTCATGTCGAAATGATAATGAGTTATCGCCCAGATTTCAAGAATTTCGCACGCACTTCTACAGTTTGGATTGGCCGGTAAGACTAGCCTCTGTCTTCTGCCCGCGGCGCCAAATCTGGAATGTCACCATCCTGGAAACTGTGTTCCGCCGAAGGAAACCTGCCTTCCCTAACCTCGGCGGCATAATCATTTATGGCCTGTCTTATTTGCGGGGCCAGGTTTACATATTGTTTTGCAAAACGCGGGACAAAACGCTCGAAAAGCCCTAAGATATCGCTTACAACAAGGACCTGTCCGTCACAATCAAGGCCGGCGCCTATCCCTATCGTCGGTATGGAAAGCTTTTGCGATATGAGCCCTGCAAGCCCTGCGGGGATACATTCGAGCACTATGGCAAAGGCCCCAGCGTCTTCCACTGCCAATGCGTCTTCAACCAGCCTTCCGGCAGACTCCGCATCCTTGCCCTGTACTTTGTAGCCCCCAAGGGCGGTCACAGTTTGCGGCGTAAGGCCTATATGCCCCATAACAGGGATTCCGGCCTTCACAACCCGTTTTATCACCTGAGCCATATCCACGCCGCCTTCAAGCTTTACGCCGTGGCACCCCGCCTCCTTTAGAAATCTCCCGGCATTTCTAACGGCGTCTTCTTCTGAGACTTGATAGGAAAGAAACGGCATGTCTGCAACAATAAACGCCCTTTTAACTCCTCGCCTTACGGCCTTGGCGTGATGCAACATTTCGTCCATTGTGACGGAGACTGTCGAGTCATAACCAAGGATCGTCATGCCAAGGGAATCCCCGACCAATATTATATCAATATCAGCTTCGTCCACAAAGCGCGCAAAACTGTAGTCATAGGCCGTGAGCATGACGATCTTCTCGCCAGTGACAGCCTTTTTCTTGAGATCTGGGATGGTTACAATAGACGGGCGCATCAGATTGGATGACTCCTCCTTTCACCCCTTCGTTTAAAAGAAATATCGATGGAGATGCTCATAAGCCGGGTTCTGTAACCCCATAGATACAGGGGTGGCGGTCATTCATCTAGGGCGCCTGTTGCCAGACGCCTCAAGCAACCTACCCGGAGGCCTTGGGCGGGCCGCCCTCAAACGCCTCCCTATTTGGTCTTGCTCCGGATGGGGTTTGCCATGCCTGAAGTGTCGCCACTTCAGCGGTGAGCCCTTACCTCACCTTTTCACCCTTACCATACAGCGTATGGCGGTATATTTTCTGTGGCACTTTCCCTGGAGTTTCCCCCGGTCTGTGTTACAGACCACCCTGCCCTGCGGAGCCCGGACTTTCCTCTGGGCTAGACGCCCAGCGATCGCCGTTCATCTCCATCGGTATCTATTAAAATAATCTAAATAACGGCCTATTCAAGTGTATGCGCATATTCGCTTTTTACATTATTACATTTAAAGGTTGATTCAGCTCAATCAACTTTAACTTTAATAGCGATCTCTTCTGTCGATGCCACTGGCTGACCGTTCTTGATCGCAGGCATAAATTTCCAGTTCCTGAGATTTTCCAATAGAACTTGATTAAGACGAGGATTCGGCGTCGGTTTGATGAGCTCCACCTTTGCACTGCCGTCGGAACCAATGTTAAAACGCGCCATGGCAACAAAATTAAATGCG
>JAJYLJ010000135.1 GCA_021787835.1 Deltaproteobacteria bacterium
GCAGACCTATTTCATGAAACAAGACTTCCCGCGTATTGATGTGCTGATCAGCGCCATGTCGATGTCAATGACGCTCACGAATACAAGTTATCAGGCGATCTTTCCGGCCCTGAACGTCCCGGTTCTGCAGGCGATGACATGCTCGCTTCCCCGCGTCGTCTGGCAGCACAACAAACAGGGGGTGAGCGTCATGGATGTGACCTTTCAGGCTGCGCAGCCTGAATTTGATGGCAATCTGATCACCGTGCCGGTGGCGACACGAGAGGAGGATGCCGTGGATCCGCTTACCGGTGCATTGCTTGCGCGCCTGACGCCCATACCTGAACGCATCAGCAGGCTCGTTTCACTGGCGCTTAATTGGGCGAGGCTGCGCCGTCTTCGTAATGCTGAAAAACGCATAGCGGTCATCTTTCATCATTATCCGCCCAGGGATGACCGTATCGGCTGCGCAGTCGGACTGGATACCTTTGCCAGTGTCAAGCTGCTTTTAGATGTCATGGCCGAGGCGGGCTATAAGATCGATTCTCTCTATGAGGACGGCAAAGAACTCTCTGATGCGATCCTTGAGCGGATGACTTGCGACCGGCGCTGGCTTGTCCCGGACCAGATGGCGGAGCGTGCAGAGGCCTCCGCAGGCCGCGATCTCTTCATGCCCTGGCATGAGGCGCTGCCATTCGAGGTGCGTGAAAAGATGATCTCAGATTGGGGGAAGATGCCCGGCGGTCTCTTTGTCTGTGAAGACACCCTCTATTTCGCCGGGCTCTTGAATGGAAACGTCTTTCTCACCATCCAACCGCCACGAGGGTATCTCGAGCATGAAGACGCCGTTCTCCATGACCTGTATCTCACGCCGCCGCATCATTATCTTGCACAATACCGTTGGATACGAGATGCCTTCAAGGCAGACGCCGTCATCCATGTCGGCAAGCACGGCTCGCTGGAATGGCTGCCTGGCAAGGCGCTTGGTTTAAGCGAATCGTGCTATCCCGACCTTGCCATCATGGATCTGCCGAACATCTATCCATATATCATCAATGACCCAGGCGAAGGCACACAGGCGAAGCGGCGTTCCTATTGTTGTATCATCGATCATCTCACCCCAGCCTTCACCAATGCGGATTTGTATGAAGAGCTGACTGATGTGGAACGGGCCCTGTCCGATTACATCGATGCCGCGAGGCAAGATCCGGGCAAGCTTCCTATACTTGTCGATTTGTTATGGGATGCTGTAGTGAAGGCCGATCTCCACCATGATCTCGGTCTGACCGAGGCCGAGGCAAAGGGCGATATGGACGGCTTCGCCGCCCGTTTACATGCCTACCTTTCGAATCTGGCCGATACTATTATCAGTGACGGACTCCATACCCTGGGCCAGGCGCCGGACGGCGACCGCCTTGCTGAATTCCTGGCGCAGCTAACGAGGCTTCCCAACGGTGATATTCCATCGCTGCGCGAAGAGATCACAGCGGCCATGGGATACCGATATGATGAACTTATCGCACATCGAGGTGAAACACTGCCGCATTATGGATGGAAGACAGGCGGACAGCTCATAGCCGAGGCGCATGAGCGTTCCTGTGCGATGATCCATGCGTTAGCTGCATCCGGTTTCGATATCGATGCCGTTGACTGTATTATACGTACACATTGTGGCGGTGAGTTTCCGCGCATAGCTCGTGTGCTGCGTTATATAGCGGAGACCCTCCTGCCCAATGTAAGGCGTACCGGCGATGAAATCGATGCCGTAACGGGCGCCCTCAGCGGACGCTTTGTTGCGCCAGGCCCATCCGGTGCGCCGACGCGCGGCCAGGCTGATATCCTGCCTACAGGCCGCAATTTTTTCTCCGTTGATCCGCGCACGATTCCCAGTCATGGGGCCTGGGAGGTGGGCAAGGCCCTCGGAAACGCCCTGCTGGAGCGCTGTCTGCATGAAGAGGGGCGCTATCCTGAGAATGTCGGCATCATCGTATGGGGCAGCCCTGTCATGCGTTCCAAAGGAGATGATATCGCGGAGATACTCTATCTGCTTGGCCTTAAACCTATATGGCAGGCCAACGGCATCGTGAGCGGCCTGGAGGTCATTCCAACGGAAGAGCTCGGCCGTCCGCGTATTGACGTGACGCCGCGCATCTCAGGGTTTTTCCGAGATGCCTTTCCTAACCTAGTCAATCTCATCGATGAAGCGGTCCGCATGGTTGCGGCCTTGCGGGAGACCTCTGAGGCCAACTTCGTCCGCCGTCATGTAGTGGCCGATCAGGCCGTGTACCGGGGTGAAGGCCTCTCTGAAGATGAAGCCTGGCGGATGGCGACATTACGTGTCTTCGGCTGTCCGCCTGGCACTTATGGCGCAGGGGTCAAAGAACTGGTCGAATCCAAGACCTGGCGGACCCGGCAGGATCTGGCAGAAAACTATATCCGTTATTCGGCGCACGTCTACGGCCAGGGGAGCTATGGCGAGCAGCGCCCACGGGTCTTTCGTCAGATGCTTTCACGCATGGACGTTACCGTCAAAAACGAAGACAGCAGAGAATACGACATGTATTCCTGCACTGATTTTTATAATTATTACGGTGGGTTGATCGCCGCAGCGGCCACGGTGCGCGGTGCCATGCCTTTTGCCCTGACAGGGGACAGCTCCGATCCGCGCCGCGTGGTGCTGCGCACCACCAAGGAGGAAACAAGGCACATACTTCGCTCGCGGTTGCTCAACCCCAAGTGGATTGAAGGGATGAAGCGGCACGGCTACAAAGGGGCCGGCGATATTTCTTATGTAATGGACATCATCATCGGCTGGGATGCCACCGCCGACACGATGGAGGATTGGATGTACGAACGGGTGGCTGGCAAATATGCCCTCGACCCGGCCATGCAGGAGTGGTTTAAACAGGTAAATCCTTATGCGCTGCAGAATATCATCGATAAGCTGCTGGAGGCCGTCCAACGGGATATGTGGGACACCACGGAGGAGATGGAGCAGAGGCTTCGCGACGCATATCTTGATATCGAAGGGGAGATAGAAGACGTAGTGGAAAGGGCGCCATGAAGGAGGTGATGCCCATGACAGAGCCGGTAACGGTCGGACGACGGCCGCTCTATCCCTTTTCAGCTCTCATAGGTCAGGAGCGGATGAAGCTTGCCCTCCTATTGATCGCCGTTGATCCCGGCATCGGCGGTGTGTTGATCCGAGGGGAAAAGGGGACGGCAAAATCTACGGCAGCCAGGGCCCTTGCGCGGTTCATGCCAGAGATCGCCGTCCATACCGGTTGTGCCTTTGCCTGTGATCCGCGACGTCCGGATGAGTGGTGCCTTGATTGTCGGATGCTGCGCGAACCGAAGCCGGTGTATTATTGCAGCACGCCTTTGGTCACGCTGCCACTCAATGCAACGGAAGACATGGTGGCAGGCGGTCTCGATTTCAGCGCCACTATGAGCGGAGGGACGCGGACGTTTCAGCCGGGCCTTCTAGCCAGGGCGCATCGCGGCATCCTTTATATCGATGAGGTGAATCTGCTTGATGATCACCTCGTGGATATTATCCTCGACGCCGCTGAATCAGGGGTGAATATTGTGGAACGCGAGGGCCTGTCCCTCTGTCATGCGGCGCGTTTTGCTATTGTTGCAAGCATGAATCCAGAGGAAGGCGCCTTGCGGCCCCAACTGCTCGACCGTTTTGGTCTCTGTGTCGAGGTATGCTCTGAGTCAGACCCTGCCGTACGTGTTGAAATAATGGAGAGACGCGAGGCCTTTGAGTCAGACCCTGATGGGTTCCACCGGGCCTTCACTGAAGAGGAATCGGCGCTGTCGGGCAAGGTGCTCCGGGCACGCAAGCTCCTGCCTGCAATCAGGCCGGCACTGCATCTGCGCAGATATATAAGCGAACTGACCATGAATCAGCATGTTGCCGGCCTCCGGGCGGATCTGGTGATCGCTCGAACTGCTGTAGCCCGCGCCGCCCTGGCGGGACGGGAGACGGTCGATGTGAAGGATGTGCTGGAGGCTGCCGAGCTGGCCTTGTTTCATCGGAGACGTGACACCCTGCCATCTCCGCCGCCGTTTCAAGGGCAGGATAACAAGGAGCATCCGGACGAGATGCCGTTGGACCAGCCGTCGGGGAACAGCAAGAATAAACCCATGGACGAGGCGCGGCCCGGTCGCCGGACAGAAGACAATGCGAATGGCGGTGTCTCCTCACTCTCTGAACTGCGGCTGCCCTGCCCGAGAATCGGCGGTAATGAACAGGGCCGTGAGGAAAGTGAAGATGGAGCGGCAGGGAAAGACATCCGTTTCGATATTG
>JAJYLJ010000025.1 GCA_021787835.1 Deltaproteobacteria bacterium
CAAGCTTTTTCATCATACCGATTGTTCCCGTGGCATAGCCAAGTCTCAACCCAGGTATACCATATATCTTTGAAAAAGAACGTAAAATTAAGATATTGGCAGGCATGCTTGATGAAATAAGTGATGTTTCTGAATCGCTTCCTACAAACGGGGCGTACGATTCATCAATGACCCACAGAACATCACTTTCAGCATATATTGCATCCAATAGAAAATTTAAAGGAATAAAATGTCCAGTAGGATTATTGGGGTTGCATATGAAAACAATATCGCCCTTTTTCATCCTCTCCTTAATTGTATTCAATATCTCCGAGCTTGTATCTTGCCCTCCATGCAACCATGGACCCAAAGTCTCGATCTTACAGCCAGCCCCTGCGGCCGCATCTACATAATCTGCATATGTAGGAAGCGGGATCAGGGCCCTCTTCGTCCCCATAACCCTTGGAAGGCTGTATATCCACTCGGTTGTGCCGCTGCCTATGAGAAAATTTTCAGGATCAAGCTTATAACGTGCGGCAAGAGACTCTCGAACGGTAAGGCTATCCACCTCTGGCAAGGCCCGTATCTCGTCAAGACTGGCAATCAAACGCTCCTTTAGGCCATCAGGCAGAGGCAGCGGGCTTATATTGCTGCTGAAATCCTTGATATCTCTGGGCGATACGCTAAGGGATTTTGCAACCCTGAATACATCGCCGCCATGTCCCTGGATCATTTTTTGCTGTTGCCGAATGAGCGCTCAAATAGCTCCGAGATAGACTCTTTGCCCCTGTCATCAAGAAATCTAGTGCCTGTCCCTGTGAATTCTTTATATGAAATGACAGGGAGATCGGGCATCCATTTTGAGCCGTCCCATGTGAACCACCCACCCTTGTCCTGGTCAAAAACACTTACCGGCTTATTAAAAAATTTGGCGAGTTCGACCGCCCATCCAGTTCCTCCCCTTACCGTATTGTCAGGCTGTATCCAACCTACGGCGAATATCTGTTGTCCCCTGTTTGCCATGTGAAAAATCGATTGTATGACCTTGCGTATTTTTTCAGCCTCGGCATATGTGCGCCCCATATGTTTGGACACAATGGCCATGCTTATGTCGCCCTGCCTAAGCTCTTCATCTGTAAGGACATATACATCTTTTACCCTGTGCATATGGTGTCCCTTGTATGAAAAATTGACCTCGCGGATCTTCCATTTATCGGCGTTTATTCCGAACTCGGCCTCGGCGCCCTTCAGTCCGCCGCTGTATAAAGTATATTGAGATGTATCTATCATGCCGACCTCCAAAATTTAATATTTCCCTTCCACTGTATTCATTTTTCATCCTTCAAGACATCCACTTTAAGTTCGATGAGTTTTTTATATATATTTTCTAAAAAATCAGTAACCGGCCCGTGCTTGTTCTCCCCGGACTGTGCATATGTCTTTGTGATCTCCACGGCCTGGCGCAGACACTCCTCTTTGTCATAGGTCTCAAGTCTCACTTGCCCCTCCTCTACCCTCTTTTGACTTAAAAAACTCAGGGAGCCCTGCCTTAAGTTTTTTTAACGCCATCGCCCTATGGCTGATGCTATTTTTTTCCTCCTTTGTAAGTTCGGCCATAGTACGGCCAAGCCAAGGCAGAAAAAAGACAGGGTCATAGCCGAATCCATTTTCACCTTTCAGGATGTCTAAAATTACGCCTTCGCATACCCCGTCAGCGCTGATCCATCTGCCCGAAGGATCATACAGCACGACTACACATCTAAATCTAGCGGTGCGTTTCTCATCGCTCACACCCTGCAACATATCAAGGAGTTTTCTGTTATTGGCCTCGTCACTGGCCCCCTCCCCTGCAAATCTTGCAGAATATACACCAGGGGCGCCGTTAAGCGCATCCACCTCAAGCCCCGAATCATCTGCAAGGGCGATAAGCCCTGTGGCCTCGGTTATACCTCGGGCCTTCTTGAAGGCGTTATCCTTAAATGTATCTCCATCTTCTACAATATCAGGGCATCCCTTGATGTCGTCAAGGGACATGATTTCGATACCAGCGGATGCAAAAAGAGAACGGATTTCCTTGATCTTTCCCTTGTTTCTTGTGGCGAGTATTATCTTTTTAGTCATGCGGCCTTCTCACCGGCGGCCTTGCCAGCCTGCTGCTCGTTATTAGTCAAATCTCCAGCGTATAGGCCAAGGCTGAATGATACGGCGCTCACAGGGCACATCGAATAACACCTCATGCATCGTATGCAGGCCGTAGAGTTTATTTGGTCCTCTCCGTTATAAAACGATATGCTTGTAGGGCATATGGTCTTACATGCCTTGCAGTTTACGCACTTACTTTGGTCAAAGTTAAGGCGCAAAAAACTAATCCGGTTAAACAACCCATAGATGGCTCCAAGAGGACATATCGCCCGGCAGAATGCCCTAGAAGTCACGACACACCATACCAATATGACAACCAGCACAACAAGCTTGTTGACAAAAAGCCAGCCCGCAGCCCTTCTCAACTCCGGGTGGAGGCCGAGGAGCGGGAGCCCAGCCTCAACGGTTCCGGCCGGGCATATATATTTACAGAACCAGGTAGCCCCATAGCCAGTGGCATCCACTACCAATATAGGAAGGATAATTACAAATAGCCCCAAGAAGATATATGGGCCGACCCTTGTCCACCTGCCAACGGAAATCTTCGGGGTCGGTATGCGATATAAGAATTCCTGCACAAATCCAAAGGGGCACAGCCAGCCGCAAGGCATGCGGCCGACAAAGCTGCCTATTAAGGCCAAGGTGCCCAATATATAGGCCCCGAATTGCATTTCGGCCAGCTTGAGATTTATACGGAAGCTGGCTAAAAAATTCTGCAACCCGCCTATTGGACAGGCCATAACAGCGGCAGGACATGAATAGCAGTTAAGGCCAGGGCAGCATATTCTTTTTGACCAGCCCTTGAATATAGGGCTCTTCCAGAGGAAGGACCAATACGAATTGGCCGCAACGGCAAAAAGGGTCTGTGATATCTTGCGAGATCTTTCCATTAGCCGATGCCAACGCAGCTAAGGCAGATAGTTACGGCCTTGTGCCAAAGAGCCGACGCCTCACCTGACCAGAGTCCGAATGCCAAAAGTCCTATTGAAGTAACAAGTGATATCATGGGTGCATATCGTAATTTCATCTTCATTTTGTTTTTATATCCCCTCAACTGATTGGATCTTTTGGCCCAAATGAACCTTCTTATCCCTCCTGTCATCTATTTTTATGGCAGTATACACCCGTTTTTCTCCCATTAAAAATGGCACTTCATGGACCGCTCTTGCGACAGACATGAGCGCATCCAAATCCCCCTCCACGATAGTCCCCATGTCGGTAAGTGCATATGGAAGGCCGGTGGCGGCCAATGCCTTTTGCATCTCACTGACAAAGCCATGAAAACTGGTGGAGCATGTACCAAGGGGTATTACGCTTATCTCCATGATAGCCATACTGTGTCTCCTTTTTGCAAGGATCGATCAAAAAAAAAGGATTACGGGCAAATTTAGCCGCAATCCAGAATATGACATATTTCCTATATATAAACATCTGCATTTTTGGAGGCGGCGCCCGGACTTGAACCGGGGAATAACGGTTTTGCAGACCGTCGCCTTAGCCACTTGGCTACGCCGCCCAGAAAGACATGAGTTTCTTAACATGGGGACATACCTTTTACAAGTCCCGAAAATCCGGTCAGTCCCTTGGCACAGCCATCATACGGCGAACGGCTTCAAGCGCCTTGACCCTTATTTCTTCCGACACCGTCACCCGGTAACGTTCATGCTCAAGCGCTGCGATCACGTCTTCGATCCTAGTCTTTTTCATGTCTTGACAGACAAGGGCATCAGATGCAGGGTAAAACCTCTTTCCTGGATTCTGTCTTTGCAATGTGTAAAGGAGCCCGGCCTCCGTAGCGATTATAAATTCGTTCGCGTTTGACTTGTTTACATATTCAAGCATACCCGTAGTGCTCCTGACCGCATTTGCCATATCGAGTATCACTGGTGGGCATTCTGGATGTGCTATTAATAGGGCGCCTGGATGTTCGGAGCGCGCTCTGTTAATAGCCCCAACGGTCAAGCTGTCATGGACAGGACAGTAGCCCGGCCAATATAGTATCTTCTGGTCCGTATGCCTCTGGACCCACATGGCCAGGTTCTTATCCGGCGTCATTAAGACCTCGGGGACACCGAGGGATTTTACAACCTGGACAGCGTTCGCCGAGGTGCAGCAGATATAACTTTCAGCCTTTACTTCGGCGGTGGAATTTACGTATGTGACAACAGGGACGCCGGGATGATCGGCCTTAAAGGCCCTGAGTTCGTCCGCGTTCAGCATATCGGCCATTGCGCAACCGGCTGATTTTGAGGGGAGAAAGACCTTTTTGCCGGGGCATAATATGGCGGCTGTCTCAGCCATGAAATGGACTCCGCAGAACACGATTATATCCGCCTCTGTCTTCGACGCCTCTATGCTCAACGCCAAGGAGTCCCCTGTTATATCCGCCAGATCCTGTATCTCCGGGAGCTGGTAATTGTGGGCAAGGATTATGGCGTTTTTCCCGCTGGCAAGCCGTCGGGCCCTTAACGACAATTCCTTTTGATTTTTTTTAGTATCCTGGTCCATAAAATCACCCTTAAAACATCTAATTGCCATCCGGCCTGTATATCTCGACACCTTTTGGCGGAACAAAATCGAATAGAGAACTCTTTATCGCGGTATTTACCTCAATATTCTTAAAAAGAAGGTGTATCTTCCCGCCTGTCTGGTCCTCAAGCCACATCTCTTTTACAAGATGCGTCCTTGGGTCAAGACTCACCCAAATAGTCTGCACCTGACCCGCATTCTCAAGCGGGATAAGCTTTAAAGACCACCTAGGGTCAAGGCCGTTTAACTCAGAAGGCCCTATCAAAAAATCCTTGCCGATATCCCCCCTGCCGAAAAAAAACGCCCTGCTTATTTCCGATGAAAGAAATTGCTCTCTTGCCAGAACAGTTACCTGCCTTGCATCTTCTTCATACATATAGACCTCGCTATTAGAAGTCACAATAAGTTGACGTTCGGGCCGGATATACTCCCAGCGCATAAGATCCGGCCTTTTGAAATAAACCTTGCCTTCAGACCTGATTTTTTCATAACCGCCCGCAGGGATTGTCTCTTGTATAAAATCCGCCTTTATGTCGTTGGTCTTCTCGTATCGTTCCTGGAGCAACCTGGTGAGCTCTTCTATACGTTTTGCATTATCCTGGGCGAAGGCAGAATTTGTATTAAAAAATAGTATTATAAGAAAAAAAAGACTTAATAAACGTAAATTAAAAAACATTTTTATATATCCTTTTAAGGTTTTTACGCCAATCTAAAAAATCATAATTGCCTTATTATACCCTAACAACAGATAAATCAATGGACGATAATGACCGTTTCAGATTGCATGGATATTTACAAGGTGTTACTTTTAATTTTATATTTTTGGATTTGTTAAAATAAAATACTGCAGATTTTGCAATTTAAAGGCCTAGAAAAGTCTGAAACATGAAAGTCGGATACGGAAAAATCGTTGTGGTCGAGTACAGGGTAAGGCTTTCTTCAGGCCAAGTAGTTGATTCATCCCATAAAGCGGGAGGACCCTTAAAATTTTTATACGGGCAAGGTGGGTTTCCTCCGCCTGTTGAAAGCGGAATAATCGGCCTCATGCCTGGTGACATCAAAACTATAATAGTGCCTCCCATATTTGGTTACGGCGTCTATAGTCAAAAAAAGGTACGCCTTATCTCAATTGAACGTATCTCTGAAGAGATCGAAATAGGCAGGACAATCAAGGCGCCTGACGAATTCGGCCTGAGGCGGCCTGCCATCGTGCGTTCAATATGGCAAGGGGCGGTGCTTGCCGACTTCAACCACCCGCTTGCGGGAAAGAGCCTATACTTTGAAATAGAGATAAAAGACGTCTTTTGCGCCGATGAACAAAAAAATGGAAAGGAGCACGCGGATGGAAAAGGCCTTGAAACATGCGGGGCTTAGTTCGATATATGAAAAGGTCGTCTCCGGCGCGCGCATTGATGCCGAAGACGCCAGAAGGCTTTATGATACACGACACCTGGCGCTTCTTGGGTATCTGGCGAATATCGCGCGTGAAAGACTGAATGGGAATAAGGCATATTATATATATAACCAGCACATAAATTATTCTAATGTCTGTATAAATTTATGTAAGTTTTGTGCATTTGGAAAGGAAAAGGGCTCTCAGGCAGCCTATGAAATGACCATCGATGAGATCGGGTCAAAAATAACTGAGCGCCTCGACGAACCCATTAAAGAAGTCCATGTCGTTGGCGGGCTCCACCCTGACCTGCCTTATGAATATTACACCCAGATGCTAAAAACCATAAAGGCGATCCGCCCCGGCATACATATCCAGGCCTTTACCTGTGTTGAGGTCGCACACATTGCGAAAGTTGCGGGGAAATCCGTTGAGAAAACCCTTTCTGATCTTGCATCCGCAGGACTTGGATCCATTCCTGGCGGAGGCGCGGAGGTATTCAGCCCGCGGGTTCGTGAGCGGCTCTGCCCAGACAAGCTTTCCGGTCCAGCTTGGCTTGGAGTGGCGAAAACCGCCCACAAGCTAGGCATAAAAAGTAACGCCACCATGCTATATGGACATATAGAAACCATAGATGAACGCATAGAGCATCTGATGGCCCTAAGAGAGACGCAAGATGAAACAAACGGTTTCATGTGTTTTATACCACTCGCATTTCATCCAAAAAACACCGGCCTTTCCGGTCTGTCGTCCGCTGGCGGGGTGGAAGACCTGAAGATGATAGCCATCTCGAGACTTCTTCTCGACAATTTCCCTCACATAAAGGCCTATTGGGTGATGCTTGGCCCAAAGGTGGCGCAGATAGCCCTTTCATTTGGAGCAGACGACCTGGATGGCACGGTGATGGAGGAAAAAATCACTCACATGGCAGGAGGCGAGACATCACAGGCAATGACGAGGGAGGAAATAGAAGACCTCATAGACAGGGCCGGCCGCGTCCCTGTGGAAAGAGACACGCTATATCAGCCAGTGTGAAAATGACCGACATTCAAAACGCCGTTGAAAAAATAAGAAACAGGGAAAGGGTGTCTTACGACGAGGCCCTTTTTCTCTATAAAAACGCCGACATCATGACCCTTGGCGAGCTGGCTGATGAAATAAGGCGCCTCATGCATCCTGAACCTGTCGCCACTTATGTTATAGACCGCAATATAAATTATACAAATATCTGCATATCCGGCTGTAAGTTTTGCGCATATTTCAGGGCCCCGGAAGACGGCCGCGGCTATGTTCTCTCAAGAGAAGAACTGGCGCAAAAGATAAGCGAGACGCAGGCGCTCGGCGGGACCCAGATACTCCTCCAGGGCGGACTTCATCCTGACCTGCCGCTTTCTTTTTATGAGGACATGCTTTTTTTCATTAAATCAAACTTCGTCGGCATACACTGTCATGCCTTCTCGCCACCCGAGATCATACATCTTGCAAGACTCTCGGGCATCTCTGTAAAAGACGTACTGTTAAGGCTGCAGGCCTCCGGGCTTGACTCAATACCAGGCGGAGGGGCCGAGATACTTGTTGACAGGGTGAGGAAGATTATTTCGCCCCAAAAGGCCAGCACCGACGAATGGCTTGGCGTAATGGAAACAGCCCACGGCCTCGGCATAAAGACCACAGCCACCATGATGTTTGGTCATGTCGAGACCGTTGAGGAAAGGATTCAACATCTCGTGCGTCTCCGGGACCTTCAGGACCGCACAGGAGGGTTCACCGCATTTATTCCGTGGCCATTTCAGCCTAAAAATACGGCCCTTGATGTAGCCCATTCCACGGCGCTGGATTATTTGAGGCTGCTTGCCACATCGCGCATAGTGCTTGACAATTTTCCAAATCTTCAGGCCTCGTGGGTTACCCAGGGCCCAAAGGTAGCGCAGATAGCCCTGTTTTTCGGGGCCAACGACTTTGGTAGCACGATGATAGAAGAAAACGTGGTTGCAGCCACTGGCGTAAGCCACAAACTCTCTGAATATGAGATACGAAGACTTATAACAGGCGCCGGCTTCAGGCCGATGCAGCGCCTTATGGACTATAGGCTCGTTGATGAACCAAGAAGAGAAATGTAAAGGACAAACCCTTCGGGTTCATAGGGCCAAATGGGTGGTCCCGGTATCATCGGCCCCTATTCCCGATGGCGCTGTTGCAACCTTTGGCGGGCGCATAGTCGAGGTCGGCGCGGCCGGTGAACTATCTCTCCGTTTTCACGGTCCATGCGTGGATCATGGAGACAGCATACTATGTCCAGGGCTTGTAAACGCCCATTCGCACCTTGAGCTCTCTCCGCTCAAATATCGTCTTCATCCCACCGGCTCTTTCACAGACTGGATCAGGGCATTGCTTGAAGGCCGCAACAGGATTGAGCCCCAGGAGCTTGACCAGGCGGTCAAGCAGGCAATGGATGAAATGGATTCAGGAGGAATAGTGGCCATAGGCGATGTCGGAAATACCGATCTTGTCCCTGAAATTGCATCAAAAAACGAGCAGCTCCCTATCCAGGGGATCTTTTTTTACGAAATTATCTGCCAAAAGCCGGACCCTAAAGAAATGGTCAATGACTGGCTCAGTTTCACCGAAAGGGCATCCCGATCCTTTAACTTCGCCGTCTCTGCCCATGCGCCCTATACCGTATCCCCGGAGGCGATCAAGGTCATCAAGTCTGTAAGCCGGCTCAGGAAACGTCCATTTTCCGTCCATGTCTCAGAATCAATTGATGAAACGGAATTGCTTACTCAAAAAAACGGTCCGCTGAAGAAACTTCTTGAAGAAAGAGGGCATTGGCCCCTTCCATATGACCTGCCGGGCATAAGCTCGATTTCCTATCTTTCGTCACTTAACGTACTGGATAGCGATACAATCTGCGTCCATTGCATACATCTCAACAATGAGGACATGGAAGCCATGGCCGCCAGCCAAGCCACGGCCTGTCTTTGCCCAAGGAGCAATATTTTCTTGGGTGTCGGCATCCCACCTGCTGAAAGGCTTTTCGCAATGGGCATACCTATAGCCATAGGCACCGATAGCCTGGCAAGCAATGACAGGCTATCCATATTTGCAGAAATGGCAAGCCTTGTCAGCATGGCGCCGGGTCTAAAACCCGAAGCGGTCTTCAGAGCGGCCACACACGGCGGAGCAAGGGCGCTTGGTGTACAAGGAGACTTTGGAACGCTATCAAGGGGTAAGGCTGCCGAATTCATTGCAGTCAATGCGTCAGGCGTGAAAGACAATGAAATTTATGATTTTCTTGTAAGCGGCTGCGGTGGCCTCGATTTAGACTGTTGCTGGATAAAGGATGACCAATGATATGACCTCGGCGGATAGGCCAAAAGTTGGTTTTGTAAATTTTATAAACACTTCGCCCATATATGTACCTTGGAAGGAAACGGGGGGGGAGCCAGGATGGGATGTCGTTGAAGGTGAGCCCACATTCCTGAACAAGCTGCTCGATCAAGGCCAGATAGATGTAGGCCTTGTATCCTCATACTTTTATGGCCTCCACGCCGACAAGTATCTTATCTTCCCCGATCTTTCAATAAGCGCGACCGGTCCTGTAAAGAGCGTAATACTGTTGAGCAAGGTGCCGCCTGAAGCGCTTCAAGGAAGGCATGTGGCGCTCACCCCGCAGTCAGCGACATCAGTAAATCTCTTGAAGATCGTACTGGAAGACTTTTTTGGCGTAAAGCCCGAATATATAACCGGCGATTTTGATCTTTTAGGAAAGCCCGGGTCAGGGGCCGTCGCCTATCTTGCCATAGGCGATGAGGCCTTGCGTCTCAGAGGGACAACCGGCTTCCATCAGCTCGATCTTGCCGAGATATGGCTCAAAAAGGCGGATCTTCCTTTTGTATTCGCGGTCTGGGCTATAAGAAGGCAGAGCAAAGATATGATACTTGACGCCCTGGGGAGATTACATAAAAAACTTAATGAATGCCGCATTACAGGCCAAAAGAGGCTTGAGGACATAAGCAGGCTTGTGGCCCAAAGGATACCAATGAAAAAAGATGAATGTCTTGATTATTTAAAGGGTATTGAACTTGACTTGTCAGTAAACAAACAAAAAGCGCTCCTCCATTTTTTCAATCTTCTGCACATGCGGGGCGATTTCCCAAAAGTCGATAAACTTGATCTAATGCCCCTATAATTAATAAGTTATGGTGCCGACAGGAAACGAAAAGAGACGTTTTGTCAGGGACAAGTTCGCCTCTGTAGCCTCAAGATACGATCTTCTTAATTCATTGCTCAGTCTCAAAATAGATTCTTATTGGCGTCTTATAACGGCAAAGGAGTTAAAAAAACGCATAAAAGGTCCAATTCTTGATCTGTGCGCCGGTACGCTTCCGCTCTCCAGCGAGCTCGCCAAAAGGACGAAAGAGATGGTCATAGCCGTGGATTTCTGCTATGAGATGATACGTTGCGGCAGCCTTAGATTAAAAGGCGCAAGACCCGCAAGACGGATAGCTCCTGTTTGTGGAGATGGGGAAGGGCTTCCCCTTAAAGATGCCATTTTTTCAGGCGTAACGGTGGCGTTTGGCGTGAGAAATCTAAGCCAGATCGACAAGGGCCTGAAAGAGATGTTGAGGGTGCTGAAACCTGGCGGAAAGCTTGTAATGCTTGAATTTTCGCGTCCTCAAGGCCTTTTTTTTTCAAGGATATACAACTTTTACCTGCACAGGCTTCTTCCCGTCCTGGGGAGCCTTATATCTGGAGATAAGGAGGCATATCGCTATCTTGCCGATTCCATCCAGACCTTCTATGCGCCGAGAGATATGGCGGACTTGATGACAAGGGCCGGTTTTATAAATATAAATTATAGACCTCTCACCTTCGGCATTGTCACGCTCTATACAGGTATAAAAAGAAGCTGTAACCAAAAGACCGACTGAAAGGCATGTTATTGCTTTCCGGTTTTCGGAAAGAAAAGAAGCACGCTTATCCTCCTGTTTCTTGGGTCTTTAGGGTTTGATGGGATCAAAGGCACAGTGTCTGCAAAGCCCGATATCTCTTTTATGCGGGATGAATCTATGCCGAATTGCTTAAACAACTTGCGTGCGGCAAGGGCCCGCCCGGTTGAAAGATCCCAATTACTGTAATTGCTGGTTTTATATGCCAGAGAATCGGTATGGCCCTCGATGGCTATAGGGTTTTTCGTATTCTTGATATTGTCGGCGATCACCTTAAGTATCCTCACTGCCAAGGGGGTTGGTTCTGTAGAACCCAAATCAAACATGGGCTTGCCTTCCTTGTCAACGAGCTGGATCCTTACACCGTTTTTAAAAGTATCCACAAGTATCTGATCTTTGATGTCGCTAAGCTTGCTCTCTATCGCCTTTTTTATCATAGAGGTAAATTTTTCTGGGCTTGTCTCTTGGCCTGATTGATTCGAAATAGATGTAGGCTTAGTGCCCTCCAGTTCAGGCTCGATTCTTTCCTCGCTCTGGCTCTGTTCCGGCAGGATTGCGCTCTGATGGCTCAAAAACGACGAACCGCTTTGCTCGAATATACTAAAATATTTAAAATAGGCCGCAACTTGGACCCTTTTTTCCGGAGAAACCATGGTTACCAGCCACAAAAGGAGAAAAAAGGCCATCATTGCGGTGACAAAGTCGGCGTATGCAACCTTCCAGCTGCCTCCATGATGCCCCTCACCTGAGACCTTTTTAACTTTCTTGATAATGATATTGCCCTGTTGGTCGCTCATTTCGCCCTGCTTTTCACATATTTCTCAAGTTCATCAAAACTCGGCTTCTCAGAGTCTGGGATGGCCCTCCTTGCAAATTCTACGGCGATTTGCGGGAGCGCGCCGCCTATATATGAGGTCAACGCCCATTTTATTATCTGTAAATATACCTCATCGTCATGCGCCTGGTGTTCGAAGTTGGTGGCCATAGGGCCCACAAAACCATAGCACATGAGGACCCCGAGAAACGTACCCACCAAGGCCGAACCTATGCTATGTCCAAGCACGGCAGGCGGCTTATCGATCTTGCCCATTGTTAAGACAACGCCGAGCACTGCTGCCACAATTCCAAGCCCTGGAAGGGCATCGGCTATTTTGGCTATACTATGAGAAGGGATCATAGCCTCGTTGTGATGTGTTTCTATGTCAAGATCCATAAGGCTTTCAAGCTCGTGCGCAGGCAGGTTCGTTGAAATAACGACCTTCAAGTTGTCACATATTATATTTAGCGCATGGCGATTGGAGAGGATATTAGGATATTTGGAAAAAACAGGGCTTTTTTCCGGATGCTCGACATCTGATTCGATAGCCAATAGTCCATGCTGCCTGCTCTTCGCAAATAGTTGATAGAGTAACGCGAGAAGATCTAAATATTTGGCTTTGGTTGGACCTTTATAGGTTATAAGTTTCGCAAAATTTTTGGCCACAACACTTACAACAGCAGGGGGCGAGGATATAAGAAAAGAACCGGTCGCAGCCCCGAATATGATAAGCACTTCGGCCGGCTGGACCAGAACGCTTAAATTTCCCTCCTCCATAAGATAGCCGCCTATAACAGCTGACAACACTATGCCCATACCTATTAAAACAAACATAAGAAAACCTCTTTGCCCCTTTTTATTTTATAAAGTAAAATCGCAGCCATCCTTATAACTAACGCAATATCTAATAAAGATGATAAATATATATTTCATCTATTATGGGATCAATCTCCTGAAAATTTTTTAGACGCGTTATATGCGCATTTGTCATGACCGAATCCTTTGACATGAGCATCCTGCCTGATGCTGCGACTATATCCCTGCTCAGCTGCATACCAGCTTTAAGCTCATCAATTTTCACAGACTTTTCGCCGTATATTGGATGTATAGTGTGTAATGTGTCTTCAAAAGTCTTGACTATGGCGGGATCTAGAGCAGCCCCAGAAAGGGCTCTCAGCCGTTTCAAGGCCTCTTCCCTGTCCAATTCATATTGATATATATAATCATCATATGTGCTGACGACATTTATAATTCTGGCCCCTATTGGAATGGAAACATTTGGAAGGCCAAGCGGGAAGCCTTTGCCGTCAAATCGTTCATGGTGACACTTTACTATCACGGCGGCCTGACGAAGAAACTCGATCTTGTAGAGCAAATTATAGCCTATTTCGACATGGGTTTTAAAAATGGCATCCTGCGCCACATTAAATCCAAGTCTTTTTTTGCGGTATATTTCCTTTGGCACACCTACCAGGCCTATATCGTGAAGCAGCGCGGCCATCTCTATTAGATCAAGATCGGCCTCATCGATATTCATCCTCTCAGCCAGCTCTCTTGCCAGCAACCCAACGCGTTTTGAGTGTCCGCCTAAAAATGTATCATTTAGTTCTATGAGATTGACAAAAACGCGAACCGTATCTTTGAAATTGTCCTTGAGCCTCTGGTGCATTTTTTTCAACTCATTGTGTTGCTGGATGAGCTGCGCAGTACGTTCTGCGACTTTCTGCTCAAGACTTGCATTTAAATCTTGAAGGGTCTCGTTCTGCTCCTGCGTTACCCTCAGGAGTCTCTTATTCTCCACAATCAAGAAATGATGGAATACAGCCTGTCTGACAATGCTTTTCAACTCTTCATTATCCCATGGTTTTGTTATAAACCGGAATACCTCATCTTTGTTTATGGCCTCTAAAACAGCCTTTATATCGGCATAACCTGTAAGGATTACCCTGATAATGTCCGGATCAAACGCTTTGACCTGAGAAAGAAACTCAGTCCCTGTCATCTCTGGCATCCGTTGGTCAGATATTACGGCTGCCACGCGATCTTTTTCTTTTTGCAATATTTCTAACGCACTTCGAGGATCGGCCGCAAAGATCAGCCTGTAATTTTCACCATGCAAAAGACGATGTATCGACTTTAAGACATTCTCCTCATCGTCCACAAAGAGCACGATGTCATTCTTTGCGGGTGACGCGATCAAACAGGAGCCTGAGCTATCATGTTTATTCGTTTCCATGCCAACAGCCTCTTTCATCTCTTAGCCACTTAATCATCTAACAATCAAACCAATCAATAAAAATCAGGACATAACCACATACACCATCAGGATACCTAATTACCGCGCCTTTCATCTCAACAGGGCCATCCATGCCTGGTATGGTTAACCTCATGGAAAGAGGCCTGTGTCCCTTGATAAGATCATCAAGCCTTGAAATAGTCTCTGAATTCAGTACTGTTTCTATGTCCTGGTCCATCAGATTTTTCAGACCACCTATGTGTACCTGAGCCCAATTATTGGCGAATACAATCTTTCTGTCGTCCCCGAGTCCGATAAAACCTATAGGCATCTGATGGATAATATAGTGAAACCTCTCAAGTATAGTACTGCGTATCTGTACTTCTTGGGTCCTTTTGCTCACCTCGTCTTCCAGGTTGTCATTTAGCCATTTAAGCTTCTCATTCTGAGTCGTCAGTTCCTGAGTGAGTCTATAATTTTCAAATTGCAGGCGAGCTAGATTTAGGGCCTCTCGTATGGCGGTCTTAAATTCTTCGTCATTCCATGGCTTTAAGATGAATTTATATATATATCCGCGATTTATGGCATCAGTGATAGTATTAAAATCTGCATATCCACTTAAAATTATTCTGACAGACAGGGGGCATATCTCCTTTGCACGCTCCAATAATTCGATGCCGCTTATCCCTGTCATGCGGTGATCAGAGATAATTACATCCACCTGATTATTGCCAAGGAAGGCAAGGGCTTCCTCTCCGCTTACTGCAGTATGCAGCTCGTAATTTTCCTTTCGCAGAAGACGCTTTATAGCATGAAGGATATTCTGCTCGTCATCTACAAGAAGGATGCTGCCTTGCGTCGTCTTATTTCTCGGTTCCGAATTCATCTTCGCTTAAGATCGGCAGAAATATAGTAAAGGTCGAGCCTATACCCTGGGTACTCTCAACTTTTATATTGCCTTTATGTTTAAGAATTATCTTGTATGAGACATGAAGCCCGAGCCCTGTGCCTTTGCCCACAGGCTTTGTAGTAAAAAATGGATCAAATATCTTTGAGAGTATCTCAGGGGGCATCCCGACGCCCGTATCCTTGACCTCAATCTCTATACCCCGCCTAGGGCTGTCAGTTATCGTGGTAGTTACGCCGATCTCTCCCTTGTCGGCTATTGACTGGGCCGCATTTACCAGGATGTTCATGAATACCTGGTTAAGTTGCTGTGGATAGCCAAGTATCAGTGGCAAAGCACAATAATTTTTTTTCAACTTGGCCTTATATTTGATCTCGTTCCATATGATATTGATCGTGCTGTCAAGACAACGGTTTATATCCACATCCTTTAGCTCGGCCTGATCTACATGTGAAAAATCCTTTAAATCCGCGACGATTTTTTTCACCCTTTCCGTCCCGTCAATACTCTGCAGAATCAGGTCTTCCATATCATCTATTATAAAATCAAGATCAATGGCTTTCCGTTGTTCCTTAATCGTTTCGATAAGTACTTTTATATCATCGGAGGACGGTTGATCTATCGAAAATCTTTCTTCAAGCGAGGCATAAAGCCTGATAATTTCAGTTAAATCCTTGCCATATGAAAGCAGAGTCCGCAAATTGCTACTCACAAAACCGACGGGGTTATTGATCTCATGCGCAACACCTGCGGCCAGCTGACCAATGGATGACATTTTTTCTGACTGCAAAAGATGCGCCTGAGTCTCCTTAAGTACGGTCAGCGCGTCATTTAGTTCCGCATTTTTTTTCGTTAGATCTGTAAGAGTTTGTTTTAATTCGTTATTTAAAATTACAATTTCTTCTTCGGCATCTTTTTGACTTGTTATATCCCTCAGAAATAAAGTTACCTGCTTGCTTTTACTATCTTCATTAAAGGCAGGATATACCTGTAAAGAAAACCACCGCTCTTCGCCCTTGCCGTTTTTTAGCTTTAGTTCCTTATTGACTGTTTGCCAAGATTTTAAGGCAAAATCAACAGGACATTGCCTGCCTTCTATTTTCGGACAGATTCTCCCGTGTGCATAAAGTAAATCATTACACGAAAGACCGATCATATCTCTTACATCTTTGCCGAGCCATCCGGCTGCCGCCTTATTCGCAGAGATGATCTTTAGTCCTGTGTCAAGCTCAACGATCAGATCAGGAATAGTATCAAGGATATTCCTGAATTTATCACGGCTGTTTTTTAACACTGTCATCAACTGGTCTATATTTTTAATGTCGAATATATGTCCTGAGATACAAATAGAACCTTCTATATTTTCAAGATGAGCTGACAAGGCCACAAATTTTTTTTGACCATTGGGGCATTTGAAGTCAAGGTCAAAAAAAGTCATCTCGCCACAGGCCTCTATTTCCTTCAAAAATGCCCTCCACATCTTTTTTGAAGGGAAATATGAAGAAAGATTGAAACCCGTAAGATCGACCTGTTCAAGACCAAGACATTTTCTGCCATGATGATTCAGAGATAGTATTTGGCCGTCGCCAGTGACCCTAAAGAATATCCCTGGAGTCCTATTGTTCTTTGCTGGAGATATTGAGTTCATATAAAATCCCCTGGATCATTTCTTTTCTTTTCGGTCTATGCCAGGGCAATCTTTACTATATATTTTTATAATTACCGTTTAAAATTTATTTAATGAATAATAGACAATTAAAAAAATTGATTATACATGCAATATGTTAGCAATGAACCATGAAACCCAAAATTTTGATTGACGCCATATCGCTTCTTTCGCCACTCACAGGCATAGGCCGGTACACTTATGAGATATCCGAAAGATTGAGACGCCTGGATAACGACCATGAATATCTCTATTATTACGGCTACACAAGCCACAAGCTGATTTTATCCAGAGTTGAAACGAAGAACAGCGCTGAGACCTACCTTCTCGGCAAGGCCAGAAGAATTCTTGCCAAAAACCCATTTGTAAAAAAAATAAGCCGCAAGATAATAACGGTCCTGTCAAGAATAACAGCCCCTGAAGTTAACCTTTATTGGCAGCCCAATTTCATTCCTTCGCCTGGCATACGCACGCAAAATACGATCATATCGGTCCACGATTTCTCATTCTTGCACCATCCACAATGGCATCCCAAGGAACTCGTCGAACATTTTGCCATGAATTTCATAAAGGGAATACTAAGGGCCGATCGGATCATAACAGGCTCTGAATACACCAAAAAAGAAATAGTCGGGATATTGGGCTATGACCCAGCAAGGATTGATGTTATCTATCACGGAGTAAATCACGAAATATTCCGGACGTTAGATCCTGCCGAACAAAAAACCTCTGCACCCCTTCCTGAAAGATATATTTTGGCTGTCGGCAGTATCGAGCCAAGGAAAAATCTCACAAGTCTTTTAAGGGCATATTCAATACTCCCTTTGGATATAAAAAAAAGATATAAACTAGTCTTGGCCGGACCTCAGGGATGGAACAACAAAGAAATAAGGCAAAT
Organism: Deltaproteobacteria bacterium; assembly: GCA_021787835.1. Classification (GTDB taxonomy): domain Bacteria; phylum Desulfobacterota; class Dissulfuribacteria; order Dissulfuribacterales; family Sh68; genus JAJYLJ01. The sequence goes on from JAJYLJ010000025.1 coordinate 17,520, forward strand.
GATAGAAAAGGACATGGATCATATTGTCCTCCTTGGTTATTTATCGGATCAAGACCTCTGTGTAGCATACAACCTCGCATCCATCTTTATTTATCCGTCATTTTATGAAGGCTTTGGAATCCCGCCTCTTGAGGCCATGGCCTGCGGCACACCTGTAATCGCATCAAACACATCATCCATCCCGGAGGTCTGCGGCAATTGCGCCCTGTACATAGATCCAAAAAATTATGAAGAACTTAGTGATAAAATAGAATTTTTACTTAAAAAGGATGAGTTACGTCAAATTCTTCGCCTAAAAGGTCAAGAGAGAGCGCGCCTTTTTAGCTGGGAAAAATCAGCGTTTGAGCATCTACAAGCTTTTAATAAAATTCTCAGGACATAACATTTCTATTGGTACAACATATCTCGTTTCACTGGAATGCGCTCAGGTCTTGGGCGGATAATAGATACACTCAATTTATTTGGCAGCCATATTAATGGCTATATGTTATATTAACTTTTATTTTCTTGAGCATGGAATTGTTATTATTGTCATTTTAAACATACGGAAGATTATGGATAAAGGCCAGGAAAGGGTATTTTGTATCAAGCGGACTGATCTCGAAGGAGTGTTCGGCCGTTCATTGCCAACAGGGGCGATAAAGGGTCCGGTGGTTGACGACATCCTAAAGTTAGAGGCCTTCTTTTTGCCACGATATCAGGCCGAGCATGATTCGTCCTATAAACAGATCATTCCATACCAAATTTTTTGCTGGGACAACAGGTTCTTGATCTATCGCCGCGGGAGCGGAATAGGAGAAGGGCGCCTCTCCGGATGCTTGTCCGCAGGCGTTGGAGGCCATATAAATATAATGGATTTAAACGAGTCGGACAAGAAAGGATCCGCCTTTTACCATAAGGCCCTTATAAGAGAACGGATGGAAGAATTAAGTGGCCCGGCTGTAATAGAAGAAAAATTCATCGGATGGATAAACGACGAAACCAACGCCGTAGGCCGGGTGCACCTCGGTGCGGTACATATGTGTAAAGTGGAGACGAGAGATGGATTCGGCGCAAAAACAGGAGAGGACATACACCTTGCTGGCTGGTGGACCAAAGAAGACATCTTCGCCAAAAAAGAAATGTTTGAGACATGGTCTGTCTATGCAATGGAACTCTTCAGGGGACCACGTTTAGACAACCGTAAAACAAATCCATCTTTTAGCTGATAAAAGCTATGCTTGACCTCAATCAACTAAGGATATTCATGGCGGTTTGGCAGCAAAAAGGTTTCAGCAAGGCATCAAAGGCCATCCATCTTACACAGCCGACCATAAGTGGACATATAAAATCCCTTGAAGAGGCTCTTGGGACAAAATTATTCGACAGACTCGGCAAAGAGGTCACGCCTACAAAGGCAGGGGAGATTCTATATCCATATGCCAGAAAGATGCTCTATATGGCCCTTGAGGCCGAAGAGGCGATAAAGGCCTTTCTCGGCGGGACGAAGGGCCATCTGCGCATTGGAGGCAGCAATATCCCGGGCCAATACCTTCTTCCTAGCCTGATAGGCCGTTTCAAAGGGTCAGGAAAGGGCATTGATGTCATACTCAGTATAAGCGATACCGCAGGCATAGTCGATATGGTGGCATCGGGCGAGATAGAGCTTGGCATGGTCGGCGCTGCAATCGATAGGCCGAATCTGGTATTCGAGCCATGTCTGGATGATCAGATGGTGTTGATATTCCCAAAAGGGCACAGGCTTGACGGGTTAAGAGAGGTAGATTTTAAAGATATCCTCTCATGGTCTTTTGTGGTCAGAGAACATGGATCTGGAAGCAGGCTGTTCGCCGAAAAGGCGCTCATGGCCGCAGGGTGGCCAGGTTTCGGCAAGCTGAACGTGACGGCGGAAATGGGAAGCACCGAGGCCATCCGCCAAGCTGTAAAGGCTGGCCTGGGGCTCGCCATAATTTCAAAACGTGCGGTCGAAGACGATATAAAAAACGGTTCCTTGGCTGCGGCTGCAATAAAAGGGGTTGAACTTAAACGAAACTTTTATCTTGTGTGGCGCAGAAACAAGACGCTTTCTCCTGTTGCGCTTGATTTTAAAAAATTTTTACAGAAGGCTGGGAAAGACAAACCCGTTATAAAAATGAAAAAAATCTCTTAAACCAAGAAGACCCTTTGCCACCCGTACCGGCCTCGTTTATTCTATTGAGCATGCTTCTCGCATCAAGGCTGGCCCTGGTATCAGGATATAGATTGATGACATTTTCAAGGCGCGCCTTCGCCTGAGGGTACTGCCCAACGCGCATATACCATTTAGCCACAACCATTTCACTCTCGGCAAGCATTTCTCTGGCCTCGGCTATCCTCCTTTTGGCCTCAAAGGTGTATGGGCTGTTGGGATAACGTTTAATGAGACGGTCATATGTATCAATAAGTTTATGCGTATTGGTCTGGTCTCTATCAGGCGTCGACATGAGCCTGTGATAGCAGCTTCCTTCTTGGAAGATCACATACGGCACTGCTTCATTGTTTGGGTGCATCTTTTCAAATTCTTCATAAAGAGGGATCGCCTCTTCATATTCATGCTCATAAAACTTGCAATCGGCTATATGAAGTTCGGCCAGCACGGCATACGGGCTGAATGGGTACTGATCCCTTATTTTTTTGAATGTATCCGACGCCAGAGAATAACGGCCCCTGTCAAAATAGTCCATGGCCTCCATTGTCATATCAATCTCCTTGCCGTCACTGGGATGGCTTGTTGGATAAAGAGATGAAAATGGCATTTCATCAGTCTTGGCTCCACCGTGAGAAAATAGGTTCTTTGAACACCCGGAGACAAGACTGATGAAAAAAGACAGCGCAATTATCAGATTGAGTCTAGAGATTAGCAAGGCATTTTTTTTCATTTATAAAGACCATTAATTAGCCGATTAATTGTTCCACCGCATAGGCGGCTGTGGCACCGTCGCCGACAGCGGTAACTATCTGCCGCAGGGGTTTTGCCCTGCAATCCCCTGCGGCGAATAGGCCCGGAATTGATGTCCGCATCCACTCATCCGTGATCAGAAAGCCCTGACTATCTTTTCTAATGTCCTGAGGCAAAAAGCTGGTGTTTGGCTGCATTCCGGCAAAAACAAACACCCCATCCACTGGCAACGCCTTTCTTTCGCCAGCGGCCTTATTGAACAGCAAGACAGCCCTGACCGCGCCGTCTCCTTCTATCTCTTCGGTAACTGTATTCCATACAGGTTCAATCTTCGGGTTGGAAAGCGCCAGTTCCCTGAGCACTCCGGTCGCCCGCAATTGGTCCCTGCGATGTACAAGATAGACTTTTTTTGCGAATCTTGTTAAGAAAACAGCCTCTTGCACGGCCGTATCCCCTCCGCCAATGACGGCCACCGTTTGATTCTTGAAAAATGCGCCGTCACAGGTTGCGCAATACGATACGCCCCTGCCGGTTAATTCAGCCTCTCCTTTTATACCAAGCCTCCTTGGGTTCGCGCCAGCCGCCACAATGACGGCCCTCGGACAAA
>JAJYLJ010000026.1:0-18123 GCA_021787835.1 Deltaproteobacteria bacterium
TTGGGTTACAGACTGCGCAAGGGTTTGGGGTGAGTCCTGCAAGATAGGAGGCCCTGAAGTATTCGATCACCTCGGCATTGAATTGATCCACGGCGTCGATTACATGGAGCTTGATACCGAGTTTTTGCGCGATGCGCGTTGCGGCGTCGAGCCCGGGCGCTTCATTTGTGAGTTTCAGATAGAGGCCTTCGGTGTGCAGACCTTCTTCCAGAGATCTTAGGGCGGCGATGGCGCTGTCAACCCCGCCGCTTATGGCTACAAGGACATTTTTTGAGGTCATTTAGCAGGCATCAATCAGGCAAGGGCCTTTTCCTTGCTGAATCTTATCTCCATAGCCCTGACCGGGCATACGAGCACGCAAAGCTCGCAGCCGGTGCATCTCTTTGGGTCGAATATCACGTTCATTGTCTTGCGGTCCATGTGGAGGGCCTTTGTGGGGCATATTCCGGTGCAGGCGCCACACTGGATGCAGACTTCATCATTGCGTCTTATTTCCCGCTCAACGGGTTTTATCACGACCCCCTGGGACTTGAGGTATTTAAGCCCCCTTGTCACCTCGGGTTTCTGGCCCGAAAGCTCGAGGACCATGAGCCCTTCCTGGCCTGGAAACACGGCGGCCTTTAGTATGTTGAAACAAAGGTCAAAGTCCTTGCTCAGCGCCCAGACTATGGGTTTGTCCGTTATTTCCGGCGGGAAGCGGAGAACCAGCATCCTTTTATACATTTTTATATCTCCTATTTCTGGAACTGTGGCGCGTCTCATCAAGGCAAGCGCTCCAGGCAAAATTCAATTGAAATTAAACCGTCTTGGGCTATATTTTAATTTTTACATCATTTTTCAATAAAAAACAGGGGGGAGGCCGTGATCCCGCTGTCAAGACCGATATCCCCATCCGAGATCGCCTTTGACATAGACGGCGTTGTTGCCGACACCATGGAGGCCTTCCTGGGTGTGGCCAGAAATGAATTTGGGATAGATCACTTAAGGAAAGACCATATCACCTCTTATTGGCTTGAGGACTGCCTGCCCATACCGGCCGGCACCGTTAAGGCAATAATAGGGCGTCTGGTTGACGATCCCTTGGGGACCAGCTTGAGACCCATCTGCGGGGCGGTTGAGGCCCTTTTGTCTCTCGCCTCCCGTTTTCCAGTCACCTTTGTCACGGCCAGGCCGGATGACATGCCCATAACCATGTGGCTCCATTCCATATTGCCCGAGATACCGCATGACAGGCTGACCGTGATCGCAACGGGCGGGCACGCCTTGAAGGCCGAGGTGTTAAAAGGGCTTGGGGCGGCCTATTTCGTAGAGGATCATCTCGAGACGTGCGAGGCCCTGTGCGAGCAGGGCATAGGGGCCATTGTCTTCGATCAGCCGTGGAACAGGGGTCGCACGCCTTATGTGCGGGTGAATTCCTGGCCGGAGATCATCGGGATGATGGATTTAAGCTGAAGCGTTTTTTGGGCGGTCCACAGAAATTTTTTAGGGCGATCTATCTAAAGGATCAAAAAATGACATCAAAAAAAGACCTCGCCGGCATACCCCATGCAGGTTTGATTCATGCCTTTTCTATGCCTCCGCAAGAGGTGGCCATGGCGCTCAAGGCCGATATCGTAAGCGGGCTTTCCGCTGAAGAGGCTGGGAGGAGGCTCAAGGTTTACGGCCCAAACGCCCTGCCGGAGGATAAAAGGCCCTCTCCCCTTGCCATGGTCCTTGGCCAGTTCGAGGACTTTCTGATCCTGTTGCTCTTGGGCGCGGCCGTTATCTCGGGCATGCTCGGGGAGTATGTGGATGCGGCCGCCATTGTCGTTATAGTGGCCTTGAACGCCGCGGTGGGCTTTCTCCAGGAATACAAGGCCGAAAAGGCGATGGAGGCCTTGAGAGGCATGGCCGCTGCCCACGCCCTCGTGAAGAGGGACGGCAGGGTCCTTGAGATACCGGCCGCCGGGCTGGTGCCCGGGGATGTTGTGTTTTTGGATGCGGGCAGGGCCGTGCCAGCCGATATACGGCTTATCGAAGGCGCGATGCTTAAGGTCCAGGAGGCCGCCCTCACCGGCGAATCCGTGCCGGTGGAGAAGAGGCCCGGTATTGTATGCGACATCGGCGCCCCGGTCGGCGACAGATGCAATATGGCGTTTAAGGGCACCCAGGTGGTCTACGGCCGCGGGACCGGATTGGTCGTAGGCACGGGTCTTGTAACCGAACTTGGTAGGATCGCCCACCTCATAGTCCAGCAAAAGGATGCAAGGACCCCCCTTCAAAAGAAACTGGCGGCCTTCGGGCGTCAGCTAGGGCTCATAGCCCTTGCCATCTGCGCGCTCGTGTTTGCAATAGGCGTCATCACGGGCGCGGATGTCCTTGTCATGTTTCTTACAGCCGTGAGCCTTGCGGTCGCTGCCGTGCCAGAGGCCCTGCCTGCGGTCGCGGTCGTGACCCTGGCCCTTGGCGCGAGGCGGATGGTGAAGGTAAATGCGCTTATCCGGCGCCTTCCGGCGGTCGAGGCATTGGGTTCTGTGACATATATCTGCTCTGATAAGACAGGCACCCTTACAATGAACCAGATGAGGTGTGAGCGGTTTTGGGCGGGCGGCGAGAGTTTGTCTTCGCTGCCTCCTGACTTGCCTGCCGGCAAGGCAGGGGCGTTACCTCAAGCCGTTGATACCGCCCGTGGCTGGCTTGTAAGGGCCATGGCCCTTTGCAATGACGCATCGGGCCCGGTCGGCGACCCCACCGAACTTGCCCTCATAACGGCCTTGGATGAGGCCGGCCTTGGACGCGAAGACATTGTAAGGGCCTATCCACGCCTGTCCGAATACCCGTTTGATTCCGAGAGGCGCCTTATGACCACCTTTCATGCCCTGCCGGGCGGCGGTTTTGTCTCGCTTACCAAGGGCGCGGCCGAGGCCGTGATTGACAGGGCTGGCTACATGTTCTTGAAGGGAGAGATCTCGGCGATTGATCGCGGGCTGCTCAGGGCCAAGGCCGGGGAGATGTCGAAGGAGGGCCTAAGGGTCCTGGCCTTCGCCATGAGGCGGTGGAATGAGTTGCCGGCGGATACGGCGATCGCAGAAAAGGACATGACCTTTACAGGTCTTGTTGGTCTTATGGACCCTCCCAGGGCCGAGGCGAAAGAGGCCGTGGATCAGTGCAAAACAGCCGGCATCGTGCCGGTTATGATTACCGGCGACCACCCGGAGACCGCGTTTTCCATCGCGCGCAGGCTCGGGATCGCAAAGGATTGGCGGGAGGTCATGACGGGTGGCGAGCTCTCAAGCCTTCCGCTTGAGGCGGTTGGGCAGGTCGCGGAGAGGATCAGGGTCTATGCAAGGGTGTCCCCCGAGCAGAAACTCAAGATAGTAACGGCCCTTCAGGACAGGGGTGACGTCGTTGCCATGACGGGCGACGGCGTCAACGACGCCCCTGCCCTCAAAAAGGCTGACATAGGGGTCGCGATGGGGGTTGCCGGCACTGATGTAGCCAAAGAGGCCTCGGATATGATCCTCCTTGACGACAACTTCGCGACGATAGTCCGTTCCATAAGGGAAGGGCGCAGGATATTCGACAACATAAGAAAATTCATAAAATACATAATGGCCAGCAACTCGGGGGAGATATGGACCATATTCCTGGCCCCTTTTCTGGGTCTTCCCATTCCGCTTCTTCCTATACACATACTCTGGATAAATCTCGTGACAGACGGTCTTCCTGGGCTTGCGCTGGCAGGGGAGCCGGCGGAAAGAGATATCATGGACCGTCCGCCCAGACATCCGCAGGAGGGCATATTCGCAAGGGGACTTGGGGTGCATGTAGTTTGGGCAGGGCTTCTTATGGGTTTTGTATGTCTTTTCCTCCAGACCGTTGCCATAAACTCGGATGACATGCACTGGCAGACAATGGTTTTCACGGTCCTGTGCCTGAGCCAGATGGGGCATGTGCTCGCCATACGCTCGGAGTGGAGGTCGCTTTTCAGTCAGGGGCTCGGCTCAAACCTCCCGCTTACAGGCGCTGTCCTCCTTACGTTTGCCCTCCAGTTGGCCACGATCTATGTCCCGTTTTTGCAGCCTGTTTTCAAGACCAAGGCGCTTGAGCCGTGGGAATTAGCCCTGTGCATAGCCGTCTCGTCAATCGTATTCTGGGCGGTGGAGCTTGAGAAGTATATAAAACGGTGGAAGATGTCCGACGTCAGTCTTTCGCCTTTATGACATTGCGGAGGACCTTGTCGAGCTGATTTATTTTGTAAGGTTTGGGCAGCGCCGCCTTGAAACCGTATTGTCCGAAGCGCGCCATTACAGGGTCTTCGGAGTAGCCGCTTGATACGACAACCCTTGCGTCCGGATCGATCTTCAATATCTCGCTAACCGCCTCCTTGCCGCCCATGCCGCCGGCTATCGTCAGATCCATTATAACCGCATTAAAAGGTCTCTCTTCATCCATGGCGCTCTGATAAATTTTTACGGCCTCCTCGCCGTTTTTTGCAAAACTGGGCTCATAGCCAAGCGACTTCAATGCCTCGCTTGTAAGCTCCCCTATGGCCTCTTCGTCGTCCATGACAAGCACCCTGCCGCCCTGCGGCGCTGCGTCCAAGGCCTCGCGCTCCGTGCGCCCGGCCTCCTGCTCCTCTTTTCCCGTCGTCTTCTCCCTGCAAGACGCCGGCAAGAAGATATTGAAGGTGCTGCCCTTTCCCACTTGAGATTCCACGCTTATATGCCCGTTGTGGCGCTTGACGATCGAAAGGCTTGTAGTAAGCCCAAGACCGCTTCCCTCTTTTTTTGTAGTGAAATACGGATCAAATATTTTTTTAAGATTTTCCCAGGGTATTCCTCCTCCTTCATCGCTTATTGAAATTTTTACATAGTCTCCCGGGGTTAGAGGAAGGCCGTCCGACTTCGAGACCCATATTTTTTTGCAGGTAATCTTTATGACGCCGCCGCTAGGCATGGCCTGTTTTGCGTTGATTATGATATTGTTCAGGACCTGGCTCAGCTGGCCCGGATCGGCCTCGACAGGCGGCATGTCATCTATGTCGAATGCGCAGGTTACGTTTGCGCCCTGCAGGGCGAACGCTGCGGATTCCTTGAGGATTCCGGCCATGTGGACGCTTCCTTTGACAGGCGCCCCGCCCTTTGTGAATGTCAGGAGCTGGCCGGCGAGCTCCTTGGCCCTTAAAGACGCCCTTTCAGCCGCATTGAGCCGGGACAATGTCCGGGGGTCATTTTCCGCGTAAATTTTGGCGAGCGAGACATTGCCAAGGATGGCGGTAAGCAGGTTGTTGAAATCGTGCGCTATGCCTCCTGCGAGGAGGCCTATGGATTCAAGACGTTCGATCTTGAGAAGCTCGGTTTCGGTCCTTCTTTTTTTGGTTACGTCCCTAAACACCAGGACAACGCCTATAATCCGGCCGTTTTCATTCCTTATCGGGGCCCCGCTGTCTTCAATCGCACGTCTTGCCCCATCCTTTGTTATAAGTACGGTGTGGTTGGCAAGACCTATGATGAGGCCGGACATTATCACCTTTTCTACGGGGTTTTCGCAGGGCAGGCCGGTCTTTTCATTGATTATATTAAAGACCTCCTGAAGAGGCCTTCCGGCGGTCTCGCTCTGCTCCCACCCCGTGATCTCTTGGGCCATCCGGTTGAACAGAGTGATCCTGCCTTCTTTGTCCGTTGCTATGACGCCGTCGCCTATGCTCTCAAGCGTTACGGTTAGCGCCTCGTTTTTTTCGAACAGTGTCTCTTCAAGCGCCTTTTTCTCTGTAATATCGGCATTGCTGCCCCTTATACCCAGAAACTGGTTGTCGTTATATATACTTTTACAGACGTGTCTTATCCATTTAATTTGTCCGTCTTTTGTGATTATCCGGCACTCTATAGGTTTGTGCGGCTGCCTCAAGGGTGCTACCTCTTCATGATCGAGCCATAAGGGCCGGTCATCCGGATGCACGATCTCAGACATTAACCCAGGGTTTTTGTAATATTCCTCCGGCTCGTAGCCGGAGATTTCCTTGCAGGCGGGTGAGATGTATATGAATCTCTTGTCAGGGTCCTGCCAGAAGATGCAGTCGGACGCTGACTCTGAGATGATCCGGAACAACCTTTCGTTTTCAGCGAGTTTTTCATGAGAGGCCCTGATTTTTTCAAACATCATATTCGAGGCGGTTATGATCTCGCTTAACTCAAAAGTGCCGGCCGCCATCTTGTCGGCGATTGGGCTGCTGTTTGTAAGGGGGTTAAATGAGGCGAGATATCTTGAAAGCCTTTCTATCGGTCTTGAAAGATGCGTGTCAATCTGTCTTCCAAGGACCAAGAGGAGGCCCAAAGAGAGCGCGGCAAGAAATATTGAGTATATGGTGATGGCGCGAAGGGCGGAGATAAAGGCCTCACTGTAAGGTATCGAGGCATAAAAAACCCAGCCAGCCGGGACGTTAAAGGCCTTTTTGTAACAAAGATAGGTCGTACCCCTAAAGCTATAGGTCTCAAGGCCTGACCAGTCCTTCCCGCTCCAGTCTCTAAGCTCGAAGCCAAGGTTATATCTTTCGGCCATGAGCGTCTTGTCAGGGTGATATATCACGGTTCCGTTGCCGGAGAGCACGAAAAATTTTTGCCTTAAGTCAAAACCGGCCAGCCTTATGTGTTTTATTATGTTTATGAGACCGGTGATGTCCTTGTCGATAAAAAGGCGTCTTCCGTCCGGCAATTCATAGCTTATGCTGACAACAGGTCTTAGAGTGAAGACCGACTGGTGCACTGTCAGGCCCTGTGAGCTGTCCTTTATATATCCAAGGTTTGAAAGATCAAGGCCTGTGAAAGTCTTGCCGTTTCTATTGGCGCAGATCAAGCACCCTTGCCTGTTTAGTATGTAGTAGGCGTCCGTCGGGCCGATGGGCGGCGGGTTCTTTATAAAAAATTCCGCTACATTTTTATCGTCCGCCGAAGGTCCACGAGGCGACTTATCTATAAGGCGCTGCGTATAGTCTTTGTATTGATAGATATAGTCCTTGACCAGCGCGGTTGCCGTGCCAGCCGCGCCTTCCATCGCCTCACCAAGGGCCTTCTTTTTCATTATCATGTCTTCAATGGTAGTCATGCCGTAGATGATGATGAAAAAGAGCACGCCGAAGAGACAAATAATGCGTATGGTCTTGGCTTTTAATGTTATCGGGGCGGATGTCTTCATTTTTCCGGCCAGCTTAGCTCGCTCTTTTTTATACCCCGGCCGTTTTGCACTTGTATTTCATAGATTGGCCTTATAACATCTCCGTATTTGTCAAAACGCACGGTCCCCAAGACCCCTTTAAATTCATTGCCTAAAAGGGCGGCCTTGAGCCCGGATGGGCTGATTGCGCCCCTTTTAGGGCACTTCTTGAGGGCCTCTGAAAGTATATACACAGCCTCGTATGCCCGCAGTGACTTTGAGCTTGGCTTTATGTTGAACCGCTTGCCCAAGGCGGCCGAGAAATCCAGAAAGGCCTTGGAGTCTTTGTCCGGATAGATGGGCGAAATAATGGTCATGCCCTCCACGGCCTTGCCGCCATATTGGAGCATGGTCGGCCCCTGCGCCCAAATGGTCCCTATAAGGCCGCCTCTGAAGCCTGCGTTGCGGAGTTTTTGCGCCGCAATACCTGTTGACACCTCGTCAGTGACAAGTATTATCGCATCCGCCCCTGTCTTTATAAGTTCTTTTACGGCCTCACCCAAAGAGTCGTCAGGCCCGGGCCTGAACCATACAGGCACGGCCGCCCCCTTGAAATACTTTTTGGTCTCATGGAACATATCCTCGCAAAAGCTTTTATTTGAAGGGGTCAAGAGGAAGGCCGCTTTGCCTGCGCGCCTCTTTGAAAGCAGGTTTGCAATCGCCCTTCCATAGGCTCTTGTGTCGGGCACGGTCCTGATGAAAAGGTCGTCCTTCCCTGACAGCTCGGAGGTCGCGGTGTAGGGAGAAAAAAGTATAACACCCCTTGATGTGACATATGGGTAGGCGATCATCGTATCCTCAGAGTATGAGTGGCCTATTATCGCGATACAGCCCTTGTCAATCAAGTCCTTGTCGGCGTCAATGATCCCCTCTCTTGTGCCCTTGTCGTTCTTTGTGATGATTATGAGCCGTTTCCCGTTTATTCCGCCCGTATGGTTGATCTGGTCCATTGCAAGGAGGGCGCCATCACGGATGTCTTCACCCGTGGCCCCGTTTTGGCCGCTCAAGTTTATGGCCAGGCCTATCTTTATGGGTTCCTTTTGTGTGCATGACCAGGTGATGGTCAAGAGCCCGGCCAGAAACAAGGCCGATGCCGGCAAAACCTTTTGAAGGCGCTTTTTCCCCATTGCCCCTGCCCTGGTGTTAAGAGATTCCCCGTTATGAGTTAAAAAAGCCAGTTTATATTTTTTATATTCCCAATGCGGTTTTTTTGCCATAGTCATGATGATTTTTTAAAGTTCCATTAAAAGAAACCCCTGGACAAGTCAAAAAAAAGTGCTAGCATTTGGCCAAATTGGGTTAAGGTGAGGGGTGTTCCGCATGGCCATGCCGGCGGATATATTTTAAAAGGGTTTGATTTTATACATAAAAAAAGAAAAAATTCTTAATCTCTCATGACCGTCCGGTCTGATTAATCTCCCGCAAGAAACGGAAACAACCTATGTCAAGGGAAAATATCTACCTCTTATTGCGTCGTTCAAAGAATCGGCTTGCAAGGGCTGGCATATTTTTCATGTCATTTAGTAAGATGGGCAAGTTGGGCCTGTCGATCCTCTTGGTTGTCATCGGCGGCAATTTTTTGCTGTGGGCCGCCATGAACCGGCCTGAACAGGCCGTGGCGTGGAACGGCATCATAAACGGCGTTTCCTATTCACCGTATCAGAGGGGAGAGGACCCGTTTAAAAACAGATTCCCCACCACTGAGGAGATGGACAAGGACATGAGGCTTCTTAAGGGCAAGGTCTCAAGCGTTCGTACCTATTCATCTATAAACGGCGTTGAGAACGTGCCGCGGCTTGCAAAAAAATACAACCTGACGGTAACGGCAGGGGCGTGGCTCGACAAACGCCTTGACAACAATGAGCGCGAGATAGCGAATCTTATCAAAAATGCCAATACCTACAATAATATAGACAGGGTCATCGTGGGAAACGAGTCCATACTCCGCGGGGATCTCACCGTGGGGCAGCTCATCAAGTACATAGACAGGGTGAAGAGCAGGGTAAGGGTCCCTGTGAGCACTGCGGAACCTTGGCACGTATGGCTTGCCCACAAGGAGCTTGCGCAGCACGTGGACTATATTGCAATACACGTCCTTCCTTACTGGGAGCGCATTCCGGCCGATCAGGCGGTGGATTGGATCATTAGCCGGTATGAGCAGGTCAAACACGCATTCCCCGGCAAGCCCATCCTTCTTGCAGAGGTCGGCTGGCCGAGCGCTGGTTCAAGGCGCGGGCCTGCAACGCCGGGCGTTATCAACGAGGCTAAGTTCGTCCGCGAGTTTCTCAATGTGGCAAGCCAGCAGCAGCTTGACTATTTCATAATGGAGGCCTTTGACCAGCCCTGGAAACTTCCCCTCGAGGGCACCGTCGGCGCGCACTGGGGCATATTCAATGTGGATCGCAAAGCCAAGTTCCCGATGCAGGGCGAGATACTGGAGAACCCCATGTGGTCTTTGGAGGCCTGCCTGGCGTTTGTCCTCGCCCTCTTGCCTGTGATCTGGTTCATGAGGCGTTTCCAGGAGATAAGGCCTGCCGGGCAATTCGTCTTCGCTTTTCTGATTCAGACCGCGGCGTCCATAGCAGTCTGGACTGCGTTCGTGCCCATCGTGGATGACATCCCGACCTTCAGCGAGTTCATGTGGGGCGTTCTTCTGCCGGCCCAGGCCGGCCTTTTGATGGTGGTGCTCATAAACGGCTTTGAGCTTGTCGAGATGATATGGAAGCCCAGACTTGCGCGTTTCTTTCCTCCATGCACTGCCGCATCCTCAGTATCCAATGACAGGCGCTGGCCAATGGTCTCGCTACACCTTGCCGCATGCAATGAGCCGCCAGACATGGTCATACAGACCCTTAACAGCCTGGCAAGACTTGATTATCCGTCGTTCGAGGTGATGGTCATAGACAATAACACTACGGACCAGGCGCTCTGGGAGCCTGTCAAGCGGCATTGCCGCAGACTTGGACAAAGGTTCAGGTTCTTCCATCTCGGTAAATGGCCTGGCTATAAGGCCGGGGCCTTGAATTTCGCCCTTGCCAAGACGGATCCCAGGGCCGAGGTGATAGGTGTGGTGGACAGCGACTATATAGTGAGGTCTGATTGGCTGAGGTCCTTGATGCCGTATTTCGACAGGCCCAATGTGGGTTTTGTCCAGGCCCCGCAGGACAACCGCGGGTGGGAAGGCAATTTATTCAAAGAGATGTGCAACTGGGAATATAGCGGCTTCTTCAATATAGGTATGGTTCACCGGAATGAGCGCAACGCCATTATCCAGCACGGCACCATGACGCTCATAAGCAAGAAGGCCATTGTCGGCATGGGCGGCTGGTCTGAGTGGTGCATATGCGAGGATGCGGAATTGGGCCTGAGGCTCCTCCACGCCGGCTACGAGTCTGTGTATGTCAATGAATGTCTTGGCCGCGGCCTAACCCCTGATTCGTTCGCCAGCTATAAAGGCCAGCGTTTCCGATGGGCCTATGGCGCCATGCAGATAATAAAGCGCCATTGGAGGTGGTTTGTGCCGGGTCTCGAAAAGGGCCGCGGGCTCACTCCGGCCCAGAAGTATCACTTTGCCATGGGCTGGATGCCGTGGTTCGCCGACGCCCTTCACATGCTTTTCACCTTTGCAGGTCTTTTTTGGACATTGGGACTGGTTGTGTGGCCGCAATATTTTGAATTCCCGCTTTCGGTTTTCATAGTGCCGACCTTAGGCATATTCACCTTTAAGATCACACACAGCCTGGCGCTCTACAAAAAAAGGGTGCCTTGCAACTGGTTTCAGAGGATTGGCGCGGCCCTGGCCGGCATGTCTCTGACCCATACCATAGCAAAGGCCGTGTTCCGTGGGCTTGCAACATCCAGACAGCCATTTTTGCGCACGCCCAAGGGCGAGTCAAGGCCTCTCCTTATCCAGGGTCTCATGATGGCATGGGAAGAGGGTCTCATGTTTTTGCTGCTCGGCCTCGCCGTGTGCAATGTATTTGTCTTTTATGGCAAAAACGACCTCGAGGTCCTGACATGGATCGCCGTCCTCCTGATCCAGTCCATCCCATACCTTGCGGCCATCGCCGTTTCTGTTGTGAGTGTGGTTCCGAGCGCAGCCGGTTTCATGAAATGGTTGCAGGTCAGAAGGCCCCAGATGCAGAAGGCGTCATGATTTTTATTCTTCTTTGCCTGTTTTCCAGGGCCGCCTTAAATAGGCGGCCTTTTTGTTTTTGACACCTGGGGCGGCCTTTTGTTATATAAAAAAGGTCCTCATATAATTCGCCCTCAGGGCGGGCCTGGACTTGATATTCAGCAGGCGGCCATGGAGCCAGCCGCCCGGGGAGCTGGACCACGGCGCGGACGGGCTCCGGTTTGCGCGCTGTTTTTAAGGAGATGAGGTGTTGCCAGCGCTGGTTTTTATTTTGTGCCAAGGAGTTTGAGTTGGCGTGCTTGCGCAAGATATTTTTATTTAAGGAAGTCCTGGGGCAGGGCCGTCTGATACTGGCTTCGTCGTTTAAAAAATTTTTGCAGGACAGATGCCTGATAACCGCCCAGGCCCTTACATACACAACCCTTTTTTCCCTGATACCGGCCCTTGCCATCGCCTTTTCCATTTTTCAGGCCCTGGGGGGGCTTGAGCAGATTGAGCCGCAGTTTTTTAAATATCTGTTCGAACTCCTTACGCCTGGCAGACAGCAGGTGGTTCTTGAAAACATGGAGGAGCTGATCCAGAAGGCCAGGCAGGCCCCAATCGGGGCCTTTAGCACGGCCTTTTTCCTGGTGGTGGCCACCTTTCTTGTGATGGAGCTTGAAGACGGGCTTAACCGCATCTGGCGGACAAGGGGGCACAGACCATTCTGGCAGAGGGTGTTTGTTTATTGGTCGTCGTTTACCCTCTGGCCGGTTTTGATCGCGGCCCCTCTGACGGTCGGCATCTTTCTGGCCCACTATCAGCACGGCGCCTTGATCCTCCGATATTTTCCGATCGTTGATTTTCTGCGCCTTGCGCCGGTTTTGTCCATATGGATTTTTCTCTGGCTTGTCTATTTCTTCCTCCCCAATACCCATGTCTCATTAGCCGCTGCGGCAACGGGGACCTTGAGCGCAGGAGGCCTTTGGCTCATCGCCGCAAAGCTCTATACCATTTATACAAAAAAGGTCTTTATATATTCCATGCTCTATGGCTCCATAGGCGTCATTCCGGTCTTCCTTATCTGGCTGCTTATAAGCTGGTCGGTGATACTCTTTGGGGCGGAATTGTCCTATTGCCTCCAGAACCGTCACGCCCTCAAGATAAAAGAAACGCCGGAAAAGATCGCCTCGCTGGCCGATCCGGCCCGCAATCTGCGGTTTATCATATTGGTTTATTGGCATTTTTACAAAGGTGATGGCCCCTCATCTATCGAGACCATTGGGCGCGAGGCGGGCCTTATGCCCGCCGAGGCCGGTTTGATAGCAGGCCGTTTCCTGGAGGCCGGCCTTTTGGCGCTGGAGGCCTCTTCGGGGGGGGTCATGCCCAAGGCCGCGCCTAACGACCTGTCAATCGGAGACATCTTAAGGCATGTGCCTTCCTACGGTCTTTCCGGCGGCCTTGACAGGGACACCTGTCTGGATAGGGTCCTTTTTGACGTCATCAAGGAAGGTGAGCTGGTTTTTAATGAAAGGTTGAGCGGTAAGAGGCTGGACGTGATCCTGGAGGCCATTGACAGATGCGGCCGATAGCGCCGCCAGGATCCTTTTTCAGCCGTCCAGCCTGCAAAATGAGTTACTTCTTGCAATCCCCTATGCGCTTGCCGCTGTAGCGCTGAATCGTGTTCATGGGCCCATTCGGCCCCTGCATGCTTGTTTTGATCGTGCCCTCATAGCTGTCATTGCCATAGGTGATCTCTCCATCTCCCTTCATGTTGCCATGTTTTTCGTCGCAGACAACGGTCCAGGTGACCTTGTTGCCAGAGACATTATGGTTTTGCAGCTTGCAGCCGTTATCCTTCGGGATCGTCTTGCTTGTATCGCTGACATCCTGCGGCGTATAACAGTGGGTCATCTTTACAGGCCGCATGGCCATCGGCATCCCCGGCATCTCCATCTTCATGGTGATCTCCCACAGCCCTGGCCTCATGAGCGATCCAGCCATTGCGACAGCCGGCATCGAGAGGACGGCGGCGATGACCAAGAGTGTCTTTTTCATTGTCTTTTTCTCCTTTTATGTTTTTTATGTCTGGTTTCGGCGGTCTTCGAGCACGGATAATACCTTATATGCGAGCGGAACCATATGGAGATGGCGCGAGTGCAGTTTCTGGGTCAGGCCCCAGGCCTCATTAAGTATATAGTCTGAAATGTTCAGCCTTTCCAGCGTATTGAGCGGCCGGTTCTGGATGTGGTGAAGGGTCTTGATCGCGCCTACGGAGACATGGTTTGCCATGCGCCCTTCCTTCCCGCAGTTTTCGCATATGAAACCGCCGTCCTTCAGGGTTATGTAGACTAGCCTGCCGACAGGCGCTTCATTGCAGACGGAGCATTTGGCCCAGTTCGGGGCGTAGCCGGCGAGGCTTAAAAGCTTCACCTTGAAGAACAAGGTGGCTTTTTTGCGCGAATCTGTCTCCTGAAGGAGCCTTAGATACCATAGAAAAAGATGGAATATATCCCTGTGGGGGTCAAGGTCCCTGGTCCACTTGTCGACCATTTCGGCGCAAAGGCTCGCCATGCAGAAGGCCTCGGCGCTGGAGCGTATGCACGGGAAGCTGCTTTCGACCTCGGCGGCGTCTATCCTGCCCAGGCCTCCGGTGCGTGACGGTATGAACGCAAGCCTTATCCACGTAAATGGTTCTAGGGCGTTTACAAAGCGGTGCTGGCTGCGCTTGGCCCCCTTGGCCACGCCTTTTAGCTTGCCATTTTCAAGGGTGTAAAAAGTGACGAGCTTGTTTGATTCCCCAAAATCATTCACCAAAAGCACGATCGCATGTGTCTTCAACGCCCCGGTCATTGCAGCCTATTATATTATTAAAGCATTATCCGTATCGTGGCTTTTGACCGCAGGTCGCGCAGCCACTCTTCGAATCTTGCGTTTAATTTTTCGCGCAAGAGTTTTTTGCGCGCCTCTTCCATTGTGGCCCGGTCTATTTTGGACAGGTCAAGCGGCTGCTCCGCCTGGGTTTTGTTTACCGCCTTAAGCCTTATTATCTGAAATCCGTCCGGCGTATCCATCACATCTGTGAATTGGCCGGGCTTAAGCCTGGTGACGGCATCCTTGATGGTGCGCGACAGGTCTTTTTCGGCAAAGGTGCCAAGATAGCTGCCGGCCTGACCGAGCGGCGGATATGAGTACTCTTTGGCGACCTTGTCGAATTTTTGTCTGTCTTTCAGGGCGGCGATCGCCTCTTTTGCCTTATCGAGCGCTTCTTGCCTGGAGTTTGGATCGCCGGGTGTCTTGGGCGCTATATATATGTGCTGCAGCACATAGAAAGGCCCTTCTTCCCCTGGATTTTGGCCGGCCTCCTTTTTCAGATAGGCGAGCACTTCTTCATCGGTGACGACGGTCTTGGCGTGGACCTGGGAGCCGATGAGTTGTGAGTTTTCGATCTGTTTTTTTATGTCTTTTTTGTAGTCGTTAAGGCTTATGCCATTGGAGGCAAGCTTTGCCTTGAATTCATCCATGGTGAGGTTGTTTTCCTTGCATAGACTTGCGATGGCCTCGTCAACCTCTTCATCACTGACTTTTATGCCAAGCTTCTTGATTTCAGCCTGGGCCAAGTCTTCGTCTATCATTTGCGTAACTACTTGTTTTAATATCTCTTTCTCTTTGGCCGCCCTTTCTTCCCTGCTCATGTCGCTGGATATATATTTTTCGATCAGCGGCCTTGCACGTTCTTTAAGTTCCGACAGGGTTATCACGTCCCCGTTCACCACCGCCGCGATCCTGTCCACGATCACGCCATATGCCTTGGCCGTTAAGATGAACGAAAGTAGGCAGGTGAATAAAATCGCAGTCAAACACGCAGGTATCTGTTGTAATTTTGTCATGTGTGTATTAACCCTCTTGAAAGTCGGTATTTTTTAAAAGGTTACTCTAAAATTATCGCCTGAATTTTATTCAAGCCGAAACCGATTGCAAGTATTATAACTTTAAAAAATATTAATTATAAGTGCAAATGTCATGAAGCCACTTCTTCCATCCGATGCGGACATGGGTTTTCCCCACATACTGCGGGTAAAGGCATCGGCTGGCGCAGGCAAGACATATCTCTTGGCCATGAGGTTTGTCCAATTCCTGCTCTCCGACAAGATACCGCATAACAGGCTCGGCAACCTCCTTGCCGTCACCTTTACCAGAGAGGCCACGGCTGAGATGAAAAGGCGCGTGCTGAGACTTCTTAAACACGCGGCCCTTGGAGAAGAAAAAACCGCCGCTGAGCTGGCGGCCCTGGTCAAAATGAGCGGGGATCAAATAAGGCGGAAGGCGGCAGGGGCGGTCGATGAAATAATCCTTAATTATGACAGGTGGCAGGTGAAGACCATTGACAGCTTTCTCTATATGCTCGTACAGGCAGCCTCCAGCGAGATGGGCCTTTCAAGGTATGAGGAACTGGATGAATTCCCCGATCCCTTTTATGCGATGGCCCTTGACAGGCTTCTGGTCAGGGCCTCGTCCGATGGGCGTTTGTTTGACATGTTTCAAGACGTCATAAAACACTATCTTTTTTTTCAGGAGGGGGGATCTTGGTGGCCAAGGGACAGTCTTATAAAGGAACTGGTGGAGCTTTATGAGATAGAGTCTGTCTATGGCGCCGGATTTTACGCCGCAAAGACTGGCGTGAGTTCCAGCGTCTTGAAGAAGTGGCTTGCCGACGGGGCGCAAGAAATGGTCCGGATTATGGATGTTCAGGGTTTGAAGCCGCGCAAGGACGCCCTTAAGGCCATTGAAAAAGTGGCCTCGGGCGATATTGATGCGGGGCTTTCGAGTGTTTACTGGACGAAAGATGATCCTTGCGCCCTGTTCTTGAAAGGCGCAAATGTCACGGAAGACATGGCCGAGGTCTGGAGGCGGCTGAGAGAGCTGGCTGGAGAATATTCCTTTTCAAGGGCACAGGAGGACGCCCTTCCTTATATCAGGCTCCTTGGGCGTTGGAAGGATGGGCTTGACAGGCTCAAAAGGCGTTCCCGCACGCTTTTTTTCAGCGATATCGCCAGATATGTAAAAAAGATGCACGATGGCTTTATTGTCCCGGAGATCGTATTCCGCCTGGGCGAGAGGATATGCCACTATCTTATAGATGAATTTCAGGATACGAGCCGGATACAATGGCAAGGCCTACGCCCGCTGATCGAAAATGCGCTCTCTCAGGGCGGCTCTTTATTCTGCGTGGGGGATGTAAAGCAGCTTCTTTACAGATGGCGCGGCAGCGACAGCTATGTCTTCGAGCACGGCCCGGAGGGTTTTGGCTCGAGCCGTGTGCATGACCTGACACTTAAATACAATTGGCGAAGCGAAAAGACCATAGTTGATTTTGTGGCCAGGGTCTTTGACCCTGCAAATCTGAGAAAGTGGGCACGGGATCAGAATTGGGGCCCGCAATCCCTGGCGGCCGATGACTTTTCATGCTTCTCGGGCGCGGCCCAGGAGGTCCCGCCGGAACTTGGCGATAAAAGGGCGGGCGGGTTTGTGAGGATCGATTTTATGGATTGCGGCAAAGACGCCGGCCTTCCGTTAGATATGGCGGCGCAGCTCCTTCCCGGGGCTGTAAATAACATCCTTGAGCGCCATGATCCGGCCGACATACTCATCCTGGCCAGGGATAAAGGCCAGGTCGGCCTTTTTACCCAGACGCTCTGCAACTGCGGCATACCCGCGTTGTCTGACCGTCAGATGGATGTAAGACAGGACCCTGTCGTAAGGGAGCTTGTCCAGTGCCTCTTTTTCCTTGACAATCCCTTGGACGAGAGCGCCCTTTCCGTCTTGGTCACCGGGCGGATATTTGAACATATCTGGCAAAAATCCATGTCTTGCAGCCCCTGGGAGTTTCTGGAAAGACACGGCTCCGGAAGAGGCAGGCCGCTTTACAGGGCCGTTATGGCCGAGGCCGCGGATTTTTGGAATGTCGCGTTGAAGGAGCCGTTCGGTCTTGCCGGGTATCTTGCGCCGTATGAGATCGCGGCGTTTATGCTAAAGAGATTCGATGTGGATACGAGGTTTCCCGGTCACCAGGCGGCAGTAAGGCATTTTCTCGAGCTGCTCTGTAAAAAAGGCCTGGAGTCAGGGCTCACGGATACGATCGGCTGGATCAAAAACGGTCCTGATGACCCCTTTGTATTGGAGGCGGCCAATGCGGACGCCGTCAGGATCATGACCATACACAAGGCCAAGGGCCTCCAGGCCAGGGTGGTCATTATCCCGTTTGCGGGCCTTGCGTCGAGAACGTATGGGAACAGGTTTGTTGAATTTGGCGAAAACGGTCTCTTGGCGTTGAAGATAACCGGCAATGGCAAAGAACCGTCGCCGAGATTAAAAAAAATCTACGAACAGGAGGAGGAAAGGGCCTGGCTTGATGAGTTAAACGTACTCTATGTGGCCTTGACGAGGGCGCGGGAAGAACTCCATCTCTTTGTCCCTGCGAAACTCGGGCAGATGAAGAACAGGCTGCCCGGGCTCCTCGCCCCGTTTGCCCCTCTTGCTGCGGGGGCCGTTACGTTTGGAACCCCGAATGCGCGCACACCTCTTAAGGCCCGTCGCAGCGAGAGGGGTGTTTCGGCAGAAAGAGGCGTAGTGCGGTCAGGGGCGCACTATGACGGCCCGTGGGCGATTTATATCAACAAGAGGCCCAAGGTGCCGTTGACCGGCCAGATACGCGAGGCAGCCAGATTCGGAGATGAGGTCCACAGGCTGCTTTCCCGTATCGGAGGAGCAGTCCCTGTCCAGCGTGACCCCCAAGAGGTGGAGGTCTTTCTCTCGGG
>JAJYLJ010000026.1:18223-20531 GCA_021787835.1 Deltaproteobacteria bacterium
GGCGCTGAGCTCGTGACCCCTGAGATGATAGAAAGAGGGGTGCCGCTTGCGCTTTCCGAGGCGGGTCTTGGAAGGGACGTGAAAGGTCTGTGGCCGGTTCTTCCTGAGCTTTACAAGGCATGGATCGGGCGGCTTGACAGGGCCGGTTTCTGGACCAGGGGGGAGATTTATCGCCTGGCCGCCTTGCAGGCTGCAAGGTTAACCAAAGGTGAGGGAGAGGTGTTTAAAAAGCGGCCGTGGCTGGATGCAGGGACCCGGGGCGGCAGGGTGTATCTGGCCGGGTTTTACGCCCTCACCAAGGCGGAAGAGGAGGTCTTTTCCGCGCTTTTAGGTCTTGGGTGCGCTACAGTCGTCGCGTATGAGGAATCCGGCCCAAACCCAAGGCCCTTTCTTCATCAGGGCCATGATCTTCATTCGCAGATATTCAAGGCGCAAGGGCTTTGCCGTGATACAGCCTCAAGCAGACAGGGGGACGAAGGAGGCGGCTGCTGCGTATCCATGGCCCCTGACGAAGAGGCCATAGTGCTCCCAAACGCCGATGCGCTCATACCGGTGCTTGAGTGGCTGGTTGGTACGCGGCGTGTCCAGTTTAATATATCAATGGGCTACCCGCTTAAAAATACCCCTGCGGCCCAGCTTCTGATCCTTGTTCTCGATGCCCAGGACAGCCGTGAGCGAGGCAGTTATCACATAACCCAATATCTGAATGTATTGAGACATCCTTACGTAAAGGGTCTGAAGCCGTCCGGGGCCGCAGGCGCATCGAGACCGTCGCGCGGCCTGCTGGATGCCCCCCCTTCGTCCGGCCCTGATTTGGAATCGCGTGGAGGCCTCTCACCCGTTGATGAGTCCTTTCGTGAGACGGTACATTGGATCGAGGGCTGGACCAAAAGAAAGAGACCTGTCTTTGTGAACTGCGAAGAGGTGGCGGACGCCTATCTTAAAGAGACCGGAAACGGCCCCTGCGCCTCGTTTTTAAGGCACGTCCATCAGAGGTTATTCTCCGGGCTTGAAGGCGCGGCCAGTGTCGGTGATTTTGCGAGCCGTCTCAAACATATCCTCTGTCTGTTTACCGGCTCCCTTGCGATCGCGGCCTATCCTCTGGCCGGGGATTTTATCTCCGAGCTCATGGAGTTCGTAGATTCATTCTCTTCCGGCCCTTTGTCTCTTGAGCCCATGACTCCTAATGGTTTCAGGTTCCTCTTTACATATCTTTTACGCGAGGCCCGCATACCTTTTAGCGGCATTCCGCTGGACGGCCTCCAGGTGCTTGGGATGCTCGAGACCAGATGTCTTAATTTCAAAAAGGTCATGGTCTTTGATGTTAACGAGGGCGTATTTCCTCCGGAGGACAGGCCCGAGCCAATACTCCCTCCAGGGCTTAGGCGCGTTCTGGGATTGCCGGGCAGGGAAAGGGCGGTTGATATCAGCCGCCATTACCTCCGCAGGCTCATATCGGCCGCAGGGGAGGCGCACCTGTTTTTCGCCGAAGGAAAAGACAGGATCCGCAGCCGCTTTATCGAGGAGATCATCTGGGAGGAAGAAAAGAAGACATCAAGCTGCGGCTATAAGGTCGAGAAGGAAGAGGCGCCTTACATGCCCCCGGTCATCTATAGACCGGTTTTAAGGGGCAAGGAAGGGCTTGCAGACCGGCTTTCCTCTTTTGTATTTTCTGCCTCAACCATTGATACGTATCTTAACTGTCCTTTCAGGTTTTATGCGGCATATATCCTTGGGGTCAAGGAAGAAAGACCGGGCAATGAGGACGAACTGGACCCCGCCGTAATAGGCACCCTTGTACATAGGATATTAAAGAGGGCCTATGAACCCTGGCTGGATAAGGAAATACGCCTTGATGGGGACGCAGAAGGGCTTCTTGCCTATTATATTGATGAGGTGCTTAAGGAGGAATTCGGCCCTGAAGACGACCTGAGTGTGACCGTGAGGCTCTTTCGCGAGGTCGTGTTCTATAGGCTCACCGGCCTTTTAAGGCTTGAGCAGGGGTATCAAGGGGCGCGTTTTCTAATGGGCCTTGAGAAGGGCTGTGAGGCGGAAATCATTATCCCCCGGGGGAAAACCATTAGGCTTAAAGGTGTGCTGGATAGGATCGAACGGGATGCGGACGGGACGTTTTGGGTGATAGACTACAAGACAGGCGGGGATCTAAAGCTTCCAAGCGGTGAGTTGAGAGGTTTCGGCCGGGAGGAGATGAAAAAGACCATCGGTTCGTTTCAACTCCCTGTCTATTTGATCCTCTGTGACAGGATGTTTGGCCTTAAAGGTGACTGGACAAGGCTCAATGCGGCCC
>JAJYLJ010000136.1 GCA_021787835.1 Deltaproteobacteria bacterium
ATGTATTTTTAGAGCTATGTAATCCCCATTTCATTTTCGGTACGAAGACGAAAAAAAGACATCTGTATGCCGGATAAGGCAGGGCGTCCATCGTTGTGTGCGGCATTCCGGTAAAGAGTAGGACTTGCCCGCCGCAAACCGAAAATCTCCTTTGGAGTGTCATTCCTTGCTTATGCCAAAGCGATGCGCTTCCGTGATAAAGCGCTTAAACGGAGACTGATGTTTGCCGAGGGTCTGCTCCTCCATGTAAAACGATGAGCATGTTAATGTTAGTTGCGGCATGGTCCTTTGGGTTAAGTCTGGCTATCAGCTAACCGCTTTTTTCAGAAAGTCCAAGCAAAGGTTCAATGTCCTTATATCGGCTTCTTTCAGTAAGGAATCAAGCGCTTTTCTTACCGCCTTCTCGGACTGGACTTCATATGGAAAGAGAAATATCTCGTAAATCTCTATTTCAAGGCCTTTGGCGATCTTGTCCAGAGTTTTGATAGTCACATTTTTCTGGCCGCTTTCAACCGCGCTTATATACTTGGCATTGATGCCGGTTTTTTCTTCTAATTGCTCCTGCGTAATTCCTCTTTTTTCTCTGATCCGTTGTATTTTTTTCCCGACGCCTACAAGTAGGCTCATAAAACCCTTATCTCCTTTTTGGAAAAGGATAACAAGGAGAGTCCCGGAAATAGTACCTCTCAAAAGAAGAAAAAATGGTTAAAAGTAATCTATATATTGATTTGACTTAACTTTTATATTAATATTTGACTTAAAGTTAATATTTTTTATAAAGTCAAAAAGGAAAGTATGCAGATTTGCCAGAAGCATGTCCTGCTCGTAGATGATGAAGAGCCATTTTTGAAAAGCCTGTCAGAAGGATTTGAGGCCAACTGCGAAGGTTTCGAAATACTTACGGCTAAAAACGGCAAAAAGGCTGTTGAGCTATTCAGGAGCGGCCTCAGGATAGACCTGATGGTCACCGATCTAAATATGCCGGAGATGAATGGATTCGAACTTTTGGCCTATGTAAAAAAGAATTTTCCTGCAACCCCGGCTATCGTGCTTACCGGAGTGATTACGCCGGAAATCGAAGAGCATCTCAAGTCGATTGGAGATTATGATTGCATCGAAAAAACCATCGAGTTGAACAAGCTCTGGAAGAAGATTATCGGCGGTCTACGCCTTTCATCTACAACCCAGGTTCTTTGTCGTAAAGCTGTTGGCGATATAATTCATTGAAAGAAAGCTCTTGCACAAGCGGAGTTTGAAACTCGATGAAACAGCATTATGAATTGTTTGAGGTCCAGTTTTTTTTAAAGGCAAGAAAAAATAAACTTATAATTATAACTTTATTTTTTTTCATCTTTCTCCTATAATGCAGCATCTTTCGTTAGGGACATTTTTGTAGAAATTGAACAATTTCGCATCTGACAGCAACACTGCTATTGCCATCCTCGATTGCATCGGCGACGCCATTAGCATCCAGGACACTGACTTCCGAATATTGTTTCAAAATCGGATGCACAAGAATTGGATCGGGTCCCATACCGGTGAGCATTGCTACAAGGCGTTCCACAGCAGGGAGTCAGTATGTGAAGGCTGTCCTGTGGCCATGGTGTTCAAAGAGGGTAAGCCGCATCGCTCAGTGCGCAGGAACTCTACGGACAAAGGGCCAAGATACGTTGAAGTCATTGCCTCCCCCCTAAAATTAAAAAACTCCAAGGGGGATGATATAACAGTCGGCGTTGAGGTTGCCAGAGATATAACCGAGCGTGTGGCTGCCGAGATTCAAAGAGACGATTCACGGAGAATACTGGAGGACGTGGCCCACGGGATTTCCGAAAGCATCCTTTTGCTCACAAAAGACCGGAAAATCCTCTGGGCCAATGATGCGGCAAAAAAACTGGCGGGCCAAAACATAATAGGGCAGTTTTGCTATAAGGCCACTCACCGAAGCGATGCCCCCTGCAACACCCTGGACGAACCCTGCCCCTTAAGCGGCATGAAAGCATACGAAGAGCCAAAATTTGTGGAGCATATGCATTGTGATGAAAACGGCAACAGGATTTTCGTAGAGGTCTCAGCCTATCCAATAAGGAACGAGGCTGGGGAAGTTGACAGGTTCGTCCATATATCCAGGGACATTACGGAGCGCAAGCGGATCGAGGCGGAAAGGGAGCATCTTATTAAAGAGCTCGGCAACGCGCTGGACAACGTCAGGCAATTGAACGGCCTTCTGCCCATCTGCATGTATTGCAAGAAAATACGGGACGACAAGGGCTACTGGAACCAGATCGAGGCTTATATCAGCGAGCATACGGAAGCGGAGTTCAGCCACGGCTTGTGCCCGGAATGCAGGAAGAAGTATTACCCGCAAGGAAATGAGAAAAAGTAGGAATCTGGCTGATGTCTTCAATAACTTGAGGGGGGACCTACGTTCATTTATAACTCTCTCGTTGGGAAGGAATGAAACAACATGGGAAGAATGGCTCTTCCATGTAAAAAAGGATGTAAAGGTAAGCTGCTGGGAAATGAAGGGTTGCTCCAGGCGGGACTGCCCGGCTTACGAAAACCAGTGCCGCCGTTGCTGGCTTATTGCAGGCACAATGTGTGGCGGAGAACCTGTTGGAGAATTCGCCCTGAAGTACATAAGCTGCTCCGATTGCAACGTATATCAGGCGGCGGTCATGGCCGATCCCGCCGATGAGGTGTATGAGCACCTTATAACGCTTGTCTACAGTTTGCGCGACAAACAGCTTGAACTGAAGTCAATGGCATTGCAGGACGGGCTGACAGGGCTTTATAACAGGGCCTGCCTTGATATGACGATCGGCCAGGAAATGAAAAAGATAAAAAGATATGGCGGCGGCTTCACTGTCACAATGATAGACATAGATAATTTCAAACAAATAAATGACACCTATGGACATTTACACGG
The DNA here is from genome assembly GCA_021787835.1 of Deltaproteobacteria bacterium. Lineage (GTDB taxonomy): Bacteria > Desulfobacterota > Dissulfuribacteria > Dissulfuribacterales > Sh68 > JAJYLJ01. Next base: position 2,927 of record JAJYLJ010000136.1, read on the forward strand.
GGACGGCATATTGAGAGAGTTTGCCCTGATACTTAAAAATTCGGTCAGGGAGTCCGATCTCATATATAGGTACGGGGGGGATGAATTCATAATAATAAGTCCTGAAACATCCGATGTAAAAATAGCAGGCATGATTGACCGCATAGAGAGGGGCATCTCCCGGTGGAACGCGGAATATGGGAGCGAGAATTATATCCTGTCTTTCAGCCATGGGTCCGCGGTTTACGACAAGGAGAAGGATTTTAGAAAAGTGTTTGAGGAGGCGGACGCGCAAATGTACACAAAAAAACAGAATAAAAAGCAAAATTGATTATGGCTAAGAAAAGTTCCTTCGGACTAAGTAAAAGCAGGCTCTATGCCTTTATCGCCGGAATGTTCAGAAGTTTCGTCGAGTACATCACTTTTGTCCGCCAGCCTTTAAAAAAGAAGTTCACGCTGTTTAGCATAGGTGTCCTTTTCTGGATTCTCGTAATATCGTCAATCAGCATTTCCGCGCTTGTCTGCATGGGCCGCGAGTCCAGCATGACCCTTCAGTACTTCATACCCCAGGACCGGGCCGCTCAACAGATAATAAGGGATACTCAGGACCTGAGGGTTGAGGGGTACAGACTGGGAGAGGCCTCCGATATTAAAGCGGTAATGGGCATTACAGAAGAATCCGCTGCCGGGATCAAGGACATCCGGCAGTTGCTTTATGCCATGGGACAGGGCGGCGCCGTGAACGATTTCAACGGGAAAGGCAAGCTGGTTGGCCGCTTTTCCACCGAGCCCGCGCGCGGCCCGGGCAGGGCATTTGTTAAGAATATGACCGGGCTTATGTATGGCGTCAAGGCCGGGCTGGACAGGGTTTCAGACGTAAAGATGGCCGCGTTGAATTCAAAGGCAAGCGGCGTATCGCTTGAAAAGACGCTGGCGGATTACGATGCGTCCATTTCAAATGCCGTAGTCTTGTCGGACGAGTATTCCTACAGATTATCCGGAGCTTATTCTGTTGACCCCGCAAATATAAGGAGGTACACTTTCGCGGCCCTTATGGCCTTGTCCGCGGCCGTATTGATGGCGATATTGCTCCTCATTGTATTTACCACCGAGATTTCAAATGCGGTAATAAAACCGGTAAAAACCGTGACCGAGCAGATCCAGTCTTTAAGCAGGGGCTATATAGACGTATCCAAACGCATAAAAACAACTTCCGAGGATGAAATAGGCAGGCTGGCTGTCGATTTCA
>JAJYLJ010000137.1 GCA_021787835.1 Deltaproteobacteria bacterium
TCGAACGGCCAGCCGGCGGCATGATAGGCAAATAAGGATCAACAGGCAATAGGAATAAAAAGTTTGAATATTTTTGAGGAGAGAAATACGCCATGCATATCGCCATTAGAAAAGAAACAAACGCCCTGGTTGTATCTGTCATTGGCAGGATGGACGCTGTAACCGCGCCAGAATTTGACAAAAGCATAAACGAGTTGATCGCCTGCGGCGAGAGGGCCTTTCTGGTGAATCTGAGCGGTCTTGAATATATCAGCAGCGCCGGCTTGAGAAGTATCCTTGCCTTTGCCAAACGCCTCAAGGAGCAGGATGGAAAGCTTCTTTTTTCAGGGCTTCAAGGGCATGTCAGAGAGGTTTTTTCTATCTCCGGGTTTCTCGGTATATTCAAGGTGTATGACTCCGACGTTGAAGCTTTAAAAGATATCTAGAAACATGTCCGCAACCGGGCATATAAAAGTTCCGGCCTCGCTTGAAAATCTCCAGGCGATAACGGATTTTATTATCGCGGCGGCCTCAGCCGCCGGGTTTCCACAGGAACGTAAAGGCGATATTGAGCTTGCGCTTGAAGAGGCCGTTACCAACGTCATTAAATATTCGCATCCGGAAATCCCGGGAGAAATTGAGGTCTTATTTTTTTCAGGAGGGAGACAGTTCCGGATTGAAATACGTGATTCAGGCGATCAGTTCGATATCACCTCGCTTCCCGACCCCGAGCTCTCATTGGGGGTTGACGAGCGGCCGGTCGGCGGGCTCGGGGCGTATCTGATTAAAAAAGCGGCTGACGCCATAACCTACAGACGAAGTTCCGGCCTTAATATCCTTACGCTCATTTTCAATGCATGACCTACTTAAAACGCATAATATTTTTCATTTGCTTTTTTACAAATAGCGGGCCTTTTTCCGTTTAGAATTTTTGAACAAAAGCGGTTTTTCTCTGCCGCATATTGCAAAAGATTCAAAAATATATTCTAGTCGTCACATTTCGTAATACATCTTGCTTGCGCAGAGAGGTTTTGTTGGAGGCTTCCGCATGCTCACACCGGTGATATTATCTGGCGGGGCGGGCACCAGGCTCTGGCCCGTGTCAAGACTAGCCCACCCGAAGCCGTTCATGGTGCTCCAGGACGGCTTGAGCCTTCTTCAAAAGACCCTGCTAAGGGCGACGAGCCTGCCAGGGATTAGACGGGTCCTCACGATTACAAACCGCGAGTACTACTTTAATACGCGCGACGAGTATGGTGTGCTTGAGTCCGATACGGCGCCTGTTTTTGATTATGTGCTTGAGCCGGCGGGCAGAAACACGGCGCCTGCCATCGCTATGGCGGCCATCAGGGCCATGGAGACCGAGGGCCATGAGGCGGTCATGCTCGTTATGCCGGCTGACCACCTTGTTGAAGACGAATCGGGTTTTTCACAGGCGGTGGGAAGGGCTAAGGACCTGGCCCTGAAAAATTACCTTGTTACCTTCGGGATAAGGCCAACCAATCCTGAGACTGGTTTTGGCTATATAGAAATAGGCGGATCCTTGGGAGAGAGCGGTTTTGATGTCAGGCGTTTTGTAGAAAAGCCTTGCCTGAAGGATGCTGAAAGATATTGCACGCAAGGTGGTTTCTTATGGAATTCAGGCATGTTTTGTTTTAAGGCCTCTGTATATCTTGATTCGTTGAAGGGGCATAGCCCTGAAATACACGCATTGTCAATGGAGTGCAGGGAAAAAACTAATTGGGAGGTGCAGCCGGTTGAACTTGACAGGCAGAGTTTCTCCTCAATGCCTGACATCTCTATTGACTACGCCGTCATGGAGAGGGCTGAGCATGTGGCGGTTGTGCCTGGGGATTTCGGGTGGAATGACATCGGCTCATGGAAGGCCGTGAGCGGCCTGATTCCGCCAGATGCCGGAGGAAACCGCCTGGATGGGGAGACGCTGCTGATCGACACAAAAAACTGCTATATAAAAAGCGACCGCCTTGTCGCTGCGATAGGGGTCGAAGGCCTGGTGCTGATTGACACGCCTGACGCCGTTTTGATATCAGATATCGAGCGCACGCAGGAAGTAAAAGAGGTGGTGCGGCAGCTCAAAGAGGCAAATCACGATACCTACCGCTTTCACCGGACGGTTCACAGGCCATGGGGGACCTACACGGTCCTTGAGGAAGGCGACCGGTTCAAGATCAAGCGCATCGTCGTAAAGCCTTTGGCCGCTCTTTCACTCCAGATGCATCACCATAGAAGCGAACACTGGATCGTGGTATCTGGTACGGCAAAAGTAGTAAACGGCAGGGATGAAAGGCTGGTCCGTGTGAACGAATCCACATACATACCGGCCGGAACAAGTCATAGGCTCATAAATCCAGGCGTGATTGACCTCGTGATGATCGAGGTCCAAAGCGGCGAATACCTTGGCGAGGACGACATAGTCAGATTCAGCGACCAATACGGCAGAGGGTAGCCTGGCTGTTTTCCTTTTGTCAAGACAGGACGCCCTGTGTGCGGCTTTTCTGTTATATCAACGCGGCATGGGCGGTCGGTCCGGAACGCTGTTTGCCGCAAAAAACGTAATACTTGCGCCGTTTATGCCCTTAACATATTAAAGGCCCTTGAATTGATTGCAAGATACATGAATATCAGGCTTGGTTTTACCGGTCAGCGGTAATCCGTAAGCGTGATCTCGCCAGAAATGACCTTTACGCTTCCTGCACCATCAACGTCTATTAAAAGGCCGCCTGATTCATCAATGCCTCTGGCCACCCCTGTGATGAGCCGGCCTTTGTGGTTACATGTGACGGTCTTGCCTTCAAGATCAGCCGAAATCTCCCACTCTCTGAATAGAGGAGCGGTCCCTTCCTCGGCCTCTGCCAATATCTTGTCTATATTGTTGAGAATAATATCCAGCAAGTGTTCCCTTTCTATGCGGTTGCCGGTCGCCATCTCAAGCGTTGCGGCCTTGTGGCGTAAAGCAGGCGGGAACTGGGCCATGCCTCCTTCGATGTTTACTCCTATACCGGCGACAACGACATCCATGCCGTCCAGTCCCTTGGCCTCGCACAGGATGCCGCAGAGTTTCCGTCCGGAGACGAGTATGTCATTTGGCCACTTTATAGCGTGATCTCTGACTCCCAATGGACGCAAGGCCCTGTAAACCGCCAGACCCAAAATAATGGTAATGGAGGGGATATGACTTAAAAAAGGTCTTGGGTGTATGACAATGGAACAAAAAAGGTGTTTATTGCCATGCGAGCCCCCAGACCAGGCCCTGTTCATCCTGCCGCGCCCGCTGGTTTGGCGGTCAGCATAGATCACAAACCCGTCTTGGCGCAGCAGGGCCTCATCCCTTAAAAGCAAGGAGTTTGTGGAGTCAACTTCATCAAGGTGCAATATGGTCCTGCCGATAATGTGTCTTGATGTCTTCGGCAGTATCAGCGTCGAGTTTTTGGGCTCGGGTGGCATTTTAGAGCACGGCTTTTTTTAAGGCATCTATGCCGGTTCGTTCCATAAACCTTGCTGTCCGTTCGCGCGCCTTTGCATTGTCTCTGTAATATTCAAGGCCCCTCTTTACAAGGCTTAAAAGCCTTTCTTTATCGAGGTTCTCGGCGACAATGTCTCCGATACGGGGCCGTCCTCCGGAATTGCCGCCGAAGATAAGGCTCCATCCGTTCTTTTTGCCGATCACGCCCACATCTCGCACAAAACTCTCGCCGCAGCACATCGGACACCCGGAAACCCCCATCTTGAGCTTTGATGGAAGCTCCATCCCCACAAAGGATTTTTCAAGCTCAAGCCCAAGGCCGAGAGAGTCTTGAAGTCCGAATCTGCACACAGACGTTCCGGGACAGGCCTGAACATAGTGGACGCAAAGCTCAACGGCGGGGCCTATGTCCATTCCAAGTTCGAGCCAGATATGATTTACGTCTCCGGCCTCGATTCCGACAAGGGCCATGCGCTGACCTGATGTGATCTTTATTATCGGGACCTTGTATTTTTTGACCACCTCGGAGATCTTATCAAGGACATCCGGGCTCACGATACCTACGGGCGTACGCGGCACTATGGCGTAGGTCTTTTTGTCCCGTTGCAGGATTGCGCCCCTTGGGCTGTCTGATTTAGAGACTT
>JAJYLJ010000138.1 GCA_021787835.1 Deltaproteobacteria bacterium
TAGAGATCCCATCGATCGGCATTACCTGATCTGCCGGACCCGTAGTCTGTATAGACGCCTATGCCCTGGAATTTCACGTCGATCTGGAGATAGCCATTGTCTCCAAAATCAATGGATGGTCCGCAATGTCCTCTTTCTACAACTACAAATAAAAAAACAAAACCACATAACAATGCCATCCACAGCCATTTTTTGATCATAAAAAACCCTCCTTTTGTTTATTTATGAAACTCTTATATTGATCTTGATCATAAGGACGCTTTTAAAAGGAGCGGCACCACCTCCTCCTCTGCAAACATGGCTTGTTGATTTAGAATAGAGACTAATTAATTAAAATTATTAATTAAATGACACGGATGACTCATTTTGGCTGGTGGAGATTACTTCTGATCGTGCTGTATTTGAGGGAAATTACTCAGCAATATAGGAAGATTCTCTTAATAAGATTGTTTCAAAATATTACCTAATGATACAAACAGAATAGGGATGCGGCCTTCCCAAGAAGGCTATGGATGGATGAAGGCCTGTTCTAAGTGAAATCTCTTGCTGAGCCGTTAAAAAAGATTGGTTTTCGGTTGCGATATGAGATGTCTAATATTGCAGGCGAGAACGGCGCAGGCCAGGATCACATGATTTACAGAAGGAATGGAAGAGATAAACCGGTCCAGGCCCGTTTCTTTTTTAAAACTGCTTATGTGGTCCCCTTGGGTCAGGTGGCCTTGATAAAGGGCGATAACGGCCTCTTCGGGGAGCTGCAGCGAGGTCCACCACCCCTCAAGCTTGACCTCTGGCACCAGCAGCGCCGCGCCTGAGTTGTCAGTGGTGTATTTGGTCACACTCACCACAAGCCGGGCGTTGGCATCATTCAGTATCTTATCCTGATTATTCAATGCGCAATCCTTTTCTATATTCATAAGCGCCACCTCTTTACCAGGGCAGGATCTATCGACCCTGCCTTCAGCAAAGGCCAGGCGGTACCAATAAGACAAATTTTGACCACAGCGGTTCCACTGCAATATGAAGTCTGTTTTGTTAAAGTTGGCTAGGGCCCTATAGGTGTCCCATGTGTTGCAGACATCGTCCATGCGAATAAGAAGAGGGGCATCCGTGAGTCTCCACGCCTTGTCAACCAACCTGGCAAGAAATGCAGCGAATTCTTCGTTGCTCCGTCCAAGAAGTCCCGTAGCCAATGCCCATTTCTCAATAGACAGACAGGAAACGACAGGTATCAGGTCGCGAAGACCCTTACAGACATAACCCCACCTTACCCGTCCTAGGAAGGAGCATGGGTCAGCCATGGGTAATATGCCTATATCCACGGGTAAATGACCGGTTGGCAAGGTGCGAAGCGGGATGCTTACGCGTTTGAGAAATTCAGCGATGCAAAAATCTGCAACAGCGCCAAGAGGTTCGGCATATTCTTCCAAGTGCCGCCTCAGCACGGACTCCGAAGGGATATCCTTGAGCCCGAGAGACTCAGCAAAAAAATGATCACCGGAAAGTTGATCCAGTGTTTCAAAATTCCCTCTGCCAACAAATAAAATGGCCACAAGGCATTTTAGCAAGTCAATGTGGGCGATCCATGCCCGGCCCTGGCCGGGCAGATGGCCCAGCCGCTTCGACATGGTGGTGAAGCGCTCCAGATATTGGTTCAACATGACCAGTTCCGCCAGATATGGATGACAGGCACCGGACTCTTCTCTTGATTTCTTCTTCAGAAAATCATTCATGAAATTTTTCTCAACACGGCCTCTTTGACATTAGAAGCCACCCGACATGGCGGACATCCCGCCCTTATCGCCAAAGCCTGAAGCAGTAGATCAACGCCTGAAAGGAAAGGCTAATTAATGGCAATTATTAATTAAATAACGCGGATGACTCATTTTGACCGGAGGAAATTACTCTTGATCGCGCTGTATTTGAGAAAAATTACTCAGCAATATAGGAAGTTGTCCCAATTTTGTTGTTTTAAAATCTGTCAGGATCCGCTATGCGATGCCGAAGGGCGTATCTTATAAGATCGGCCCTGCCGCCAAGGCCCAGTTTTTTCATGATGCGGTAGGCGTGATTCTCAACCGTCCTCCTGCTTAGATAAAGCGCGGTTGCTATCTGGCCGTATCTTAAGCCGCCGCCTATGAGTTTTAAGACCTCGAATTCCCGCTCTGTCAAGAGATCCCCTGAACGCCCTGTCTTGGCTGAAGGTCCGGCCTGAAGGTACTCGTTAACCAGATAGCGCGATATAGCGGGTGAAAGACTTATCTCCCCGCGATGCGCGTTCTTGATCGCCAGGATAAGCTCTTCCAGCAAACAGTCCTTGAGCATGTATCCCCTGGCCCCGAGTCTTAATGACTGGACTACATACTCCTCGTTAGCATACATAGTAAGGATGACCACATAAGGCCTTTTACGGCCGTGAAGCTCCTTGAGAACCGATATGCCGTCCCTGTGCGGCATCGCTATATCAAGAAGGAGAATATCCGGCCTGACTTCCTGGACAAGCCTCAGCGCCTCGACGCCATTTGAAGCCTCGCCAACCACATCGACACTATCGCTAGCGCCGAGGAGAGCGGAGAATCCAGCCCTTACGAGACCGTGATCATCCGCCAAGGCCAGCCGTATCTTCTTCATCGCCGATTCATCGCCGGCCTATATTTTATCGGACTTCACATTGGAGTCCTGTGAAGCACCCGGCAAGACAGTCTTGATGCTTGTGCCTCTTCCAGGGGCGCTTTTACAGAAAAAAACCCCGCCCATCATTTTCACCCGTTCCTCCATGGCCATAAGACCAAGATTGGTTTTATAAATACGGGATGCGTCAAACCCTACACCGTCATCGCCCACCTCTATATCAAGTTGTCCGGATGAAGCGGTAATTGATATCCACACCCTGGAAGCCTGGCTGTGGCGCTGTATGTTTGTCAGCATCTCCTGAAATATGCGAAAGACACATATCTGGGCTGACCTTGAAATTACCGGCATACCAGTTAGATCGATTCTGGATGTCACGACACCCTGGAATATATTCCTGAATTGCCGCATCTTCCAATCCAATGCGGCTTCGAGGCCCAACTCATCAAGAAACGGCGGGCGAAGGTCGGAAAGCGCCCTCCTGAATTCATCCCATGCGCTTTTGCTGTGCCGTTCAAGGCCTTCTAACGCCGATCTTATATCATCTACCCCTCCAGGCAGGTGAAAACGCTGCATCTGTTGATGCATTAGCGTTAGATATTGCCCAAGACCATCATGAAGGTCTCTTGCAATCCTAAGGCGTTCTTCTTCCTGGACCTCAAGAATCCGCCGGGTGAGATGCTCCAGCCGCTCTGTCAGCTGAAGGACCTCGGCATATTGTTTCCTAAGGTCATTCTCCATCCTTTTTCTCTCCGAGACGTCCCTTAATATGCAATAAGTGCCTGCGAATCTACCTTCCTTGAAGTGACTCGCAACACTGCCTTCAAGATATATCTGTCTTCCATCCTTGGCGTAAAATATGGTATCGACAAAATGGATTGATGGCGTCTGCCTGAGCAGTTCCCATTTTGACTGGCATTGCGGGTGCTTATCCCTGCATACGATGTCGAAAAAATCCAGGTAGTTCAAATCATCCCTTGAATAACCAAGGACCCTGCGCCAGCTCTTGTTGACATAGATAAAACGCCCCTTATCATCCACGCTCTGGATGAGATCATTGGCGTTTTCCACAAGATCAAACAGATGATTCTGTATAAAATCTTCCTGAAAGTTATCCATATCTGTCAGTCCAGATGGAGCCCACCTAGGGAATTATATCCATAGATATAAAAATAATATCATATATCATACACTAACAATTGATATAATATATCATATTTCAAATATTGAATAAAAAAATTTTTATATTATCTTTAATAAAAGACAAATTTGTAAAAATATAAAAAATAACAACTAAAGGGGGGCGCAAAAATGCCAGCTCAAATGCCGACGATAGAACAGATCCTAGATATGATGTCTCAAAAACTTGGAGGGTACGAAAATATCCCTGATGCCATAAAATATGCCAAGGATGTCGCCCCTGAGATTATATTAAATGTAGCCATGTCCTCAATGGACAGTG
>JAJYLJ010000139.1 GCA_021787835.1 Deltaproteobacteria bacterium
ATTCCAATGGAGCTTACCGGCATTTGCACCGGTTAGGGGATGCTATTGTCGGTGAAGGTTATAGCCCGAGGCTTGGAATCTGGTTTGAGGCCCGTGCCACCGTTCTTCGTGATGTCAACGGCCAAGTCGCAGGGGCCATTGAGACAGTCCGCGATATAAGCGAACGCAAACGTTTTGAGGACAAATTGAAGTCGTCTGAGCGAAGGCTGTCCGATATCATCGATGCGATGCCGGATGCAATTTTTATTGTTGACAATGAAGGCAAAATCATTGTCTGGAATAAGGCTGTGGAGACCATGACCGGCTTTAAGGCCAAGGACATGCTCGGAAAGGGCGATTATGAGTATGGTATAGCCTTCTACGGCGAGCGCCGGCCGATCCTGGTCGACTTTCTCGGCATGCCTGACGATGAAATCGCAAGTCGTTATACATGGATGCGCAGAGACGGGGATGTGCTGGTTGGAGAGACCCATCTCGTAATTAATGGCCGTCATATATACGTTCAGGCCCGCGCCTGCATCCTTCGAAATGCAGATGGTGACGTTCTGGGCCGCATTGAAATCATCCGTGACCTCAGCGAACGCAAACACTTTGAAGACCAAGTGAAGGCTTCAGAGCAGAGGTTGTCCGATATAATTGATCTGATGCCAGATGCCGCCTTCATAATTGATCACGAACGAAAGGTCGTGGCATGGAACAAGGCAATGGAGGCCCTGACGGGAGTCAAGGCGGAGGACATGCTTGGGAAGGGGAACCGTGAGTATGCCATTCCGTTCTACGGCGAGCGCCGGCCTATCACCATCGATCTTGTTGAAGAGCCGGTCGAGGAAATCGCGCAAAAGTATTCTGTCCTTCGCCGTGAAGACAATCTGCTGACCGGAGAGGTTTTTATCCATGCCCAGGGTCGGCAGCTTTATATTCAGACCCTCGCAAGGTCGTTTCACGATGCGGATGGCAATTTTATAGGCGGCATTGAAATCATCCACGATCTAACCGAGCGCAAACACTTTGAGTCCGAGTTGATGGAAGCCAAGGCGGCGGCCGAGAAAGCATCCCAGGCGAAGGCCGAATTCGTGGCCAATATGAGCCACGAAATCCGCACCCCAATGAACGCAATAATAGGCATGTCTCACCTTGCATTAAAATCCGGGCTGACTCCGCGCCAGCGCGACTACATCATGAAGATTCAGCAATCCAGTCAGCACTTGCTGGGGATCATCAACGACATCCTCGATTTTTCGAAGATCGAGGCGGGCAAACTCGACATGGAGAATACCGGAATACATCTGGACGAAGTGCTGCATAACGTCGCTGGCATGATTGCCGGAAAGGCTGCGGCCAAGGGGCTGGAGTTGGTGTTTGACGTGGCCGGAGACGTGCCCAATGAGCTGATGGGTGATCCCTTGCGGATCGGCCAGATACTAATCAATTACGCCAATAATGCAGTCAAGTTCACCGAAAAAGGCGAGATCGACATCGTCGTGAGAGTCGTTGAAGATACCGGTCAAGATGTTATGTTGCGCTTCGAGGTGAAGGATACCGGCATCGGCCTGGCAGAAGAACAGAAAAAGCGGCTGTTTCAAAGCTTCCAGCAGGCCGATATGTCGATCACCCGGAAATACGGGGGCACCGGCCTGGGCTTGACCATTTCCAAGAAGCTGGCGGAAATTATGGGGGGCGAGGTGGGAGTCAATAGTGTTCCAGGTCAAGGCTCCACATTCTGGTTCACCGCCCGCCTTGGCAAGGGCGGGCCGCGACGGCTGCTGGTGCCGCGGCGCGATCTGCAGGGGCGGCACATGCTGGTGGTGGATGATAACGCAAACGCCCGCACTGTATTGACGGATATGTTGTCCTCCATGTCATTTAAGGTCCAGGCTGTGGATTCGGGGGCTTCCGCCATAGAGGCGGTCAAGGAGGCAGCCGCCGCAGGGGCGCCGTTTGAGATCGTTTTCGTGGACTGGCAGATGCCTGGAATGGACGGCCTGGAGACAGCCTCCAGGATATGCAGCCTCGGCCTGTCACCGGCTCCACGCCATATCATGATCACCGCCTACGGCCGCGATGAGATGCTTAAAGGCGCCGATGCGGCAGGTATTGATGAAGTACTGATCAAGCCGGTCAATCCGTCACTGCTGTTCGACAGCATTATGCGCGTCCTGGGCGGCGGGACAGAGGAGACTTGTGTCGGACACGGCGATGCCTCCGGAGCGGCGGACATATGCGATCTTACCGCCTTGCGGGGTGCCAGGGTGCTGCTGGTCGAGGACAATGACCTTAATCAGCAGGTGGCATCCGAACTGCTGCAAGACGCCGGCCTTGTCGTGGAAATCGCCTGTAACGGCGAGGTTGCTGTCGGGAAGGTCCGCACCGGCGCTTACGATGTAGTCTTGATGGACATGCAGATGCCGGTGATGGACGGCGTCAGTGCTGCAAAAGAGATCCGCAGGCTGGGTTTCCTGGAGTTGCCCATAATTGCTATGACCGCCAACGCCATGCAGGCCGATCGCGCCAAGTGTGTTGCGGCGGGGATGAATGACTTTCTGGCCAAGCCCGTTGATATTGGCGCTATGTGTGCGGTTCTTGCAAAGTTGGTGAAACCTCGCGCCAGAGCGATTGCACCGGCTGCCGCAGTCTCAGAATCTGAAACTGCCGAGTCAGCGGATTATATCCCTACCGGCATCCCTGGGCTGGATACTGCATCCGGCCTTAAGCATGTGCTTGGGAAGAGGCGGCTCTATCTCGATATGCTGCGCAAATTCATAGCCGGGCAGAATGACGCCGCATCCCATATCCATGCGGCGCTGGACCGTGGCGACATAGCGGCCGCCGAACGCCTTGCCCATACACTTAAGGGTTCAGCCGCCAATATAGGCGCCGGTCAAGTGGAAGAGGCCGCCGCCAGGGTCGAGGCCGCCATACGTGACAGCCACCCGCGCGGAGAAATAGACTCCCTGCTGGCGGGGCTGGCTCCTCATCTATCCGGTCTGGTTGCAGCGCTTAAGGCCTGTCTGTCTGTTGAGCAAGAGGCGTCAGGCGTTGTTACGGTGGATATGGACAGGCTGCGCGAGGTGTGCGGACGGCTCTCTTTTTTGTTGGCTGAAAGCGACGCGGAAGCCGAAGACGTGCTGGAACGCAACTCTGACCTGTTGCAGGCCGCTTTCCCTGATAAATACGGCGAGATCGCTGTCCAGGTCTGTAACTTCAACTATGACGCGGCGCTTGCGCTGCTCCAAGACGCCGCCGCTGTGCATATGTCTTTTAATGCCGCCGGATATGCGGTGAAGTGATGTAACTTTAGATGGAGGTCCAAATTCAAGGGGATATGGATGCGGAAGGGCGTGTCACCGCGCAAAGGGCCACCATCCTGGTGGTGGACGACACAGCGGACAATCTCAAGCTGATGAGCGGCCTGCTCAAGGACTATTATAAGGTAAAGATCGCCAACAACGGCAAGAAGGCGCTTGCCATCGCCGCCTTGGACACCAGGCCCGATCTGATCCTGCTGGATATAATGATGCCCGAGATGGACGGCTATGAGGTCTGCCGCCAGCTTAAGCGTGACCCGATGACCAGGGACATTCCGGTCATCTTTTTGACCGCCAAGGCCGAGGTCGAGGACGAGGAGATGGGGCTAAGGCTCGGGGCGGTGGATTACGTTATCAAGCCCATCAGCCCGCCCATCGTGTTGGCGCGGGTGGAAACACATCTGAAACTCAAGGCCAGCGCCGATTTTTTGCGGGATAAAGCAGGCTTTCTGGAGCAGGAGGTGGCAAGGCGCACGCGGGAGGTCGTGGCGATCCAGGACGCCACCATCTTCGCTCTGGCGTCGTTGGCCGAGACGAGGGATTCCGACACCGGCAACCATATCCGCCGCACGCAGCACTACGTCAAGGCGCTGGCGGATAAGATAAAATCCCATCCCCGTTTCGATGCGGGCCTTGATGACGCCTGCATCGCCATGCTGTTTAAATCAGCACCCCTGCATGATATCGGCAAGGTGGGCATCCCGGACCACATACTTTTGAAGCCCGGCCGCCTGGAGCCCCACGAATTTACAATCATGAAGGGCCATGCGGCAT
>JAJYLJ010000140.1 GCA_021787835.1 Deltaproteobacteria bacterium
ACAATGGATGGATCCGTCTTGGTAAACGAGATTACGGCGAAGCTGGCAAGGGCGATTCCGAATGTCAGGGGGTCCACGATCGCCGTATTGCAAAGCGAGACAGCCACCGCTGACAATAGACCTATGACAGCGGGTTTTATAGCCTTGAAGCTTGATTGGATGATCCGCGATTCCTTATAGGCGTAATAATATTTGGCCACGAGCGTTACGATTATGACGCACGGCAGATAGGAACTGATCATGGCCAACGCCGCCCCTGTCAGGCCGCCGATTTTGTATCCGATGACGGCGTTCATAACTGTAAGCGGGCCGGGGGTAAGCTGTCCGATTGCTATGGCATCCAGGAACTCACGGCTGGTAAGCCAGTGGTTGTTTTCCACGATTTCCTTTTGCAGCATCGGGAGCATTGCATAGCCGCCGCCTATGGTGAACGCGTTGACTACGATAAGTATCCAGCAGAATTTGAGTAAAACCATCAGGCCCTCTTTCCATATACAATGAGGCCCAGTATCCCCGAAGCCATTATAAGGCCGATCGGATTGAGCTTGAATAAGGCGAGCGCCAAAAAGGCGGCCAATGCGAATACTCCTGCCTTGTAATCCCTTATAGCGCCCTTAGCCATCTTTAAGACGACCGAGACAAGCAGCCCCACCACGGCCGCGCCCACGCCTTTCAGGGCCGATGCCAATATCGCGTTGCCTTTGCTTTTTACATAGAAGACAGCGAGCAGAACGGCCATAAATGCGCCAGTGAAGGACTGGCCGGCGGTAGCGGCCAAGGCCCCTTTTATCTTTTTTAGCTTGTACCCTATACAGATGCCCGTGTTCACAATCGGAGGGCCTGGCGTCATCTGCCCTATGACCACACTTTCGGCGAACTCCTCATGAGTGAGCCATTTTTGTCTTTCAACCAGCTCCCTTTCAAAAAAGGCAAGCATGGAATAGACCCCTCCAAAGGCAAGCGAGCCCATTTTAAGAAAAATCAAGAATATCCTTTTTAAGGAAATGGTTGCCATGCCGGCCCCTCCCGCCTCAAGGCATTGTGTAATGCACTACTTATCTTTTGTCTTGCCAGGTTTTCCAGCCCTTGGCAGCCGCCGTAAGGAAGATCATTTTATAATAGAGGATTGGCTTGGAATGAAATAGGCCTTCTTGAAATAGAGGGCTGCATTGACGAGCGTGATCATTACCGGCACTTCCACCAGAGGGCCGATGACAGCGGCAAAGGCCTCTCCTGAATTTATTCCGAAAACAGCGATCGTGACGGCAATGGCGAGTTCGAAGTTATTTGAGGCGGCCGTAAAGCTCAATGTCGCGGATTGTTCATAGGCAGCCCCGAATCTCCGTGAGAGATAAAAAGACACAAAAAACATGGTCAAAAAATAAACGGTAAGCGGGACCGCCACCCGTACGACGTCAAGCGGATGCCCTACTATGTATTCACCTTTGAGCGAGAACATGACAAAGATGGTAAAGAGCAAAAATATAAGGGTTAGGGGGCTGAGCAGCGGCATCAGTTTTCGCAGATACCAATATTCTCCTTTCAGCCTGATTCCGATGAACCTGGTGGCCATTCCTCCTATGAAAGGGACGCCAAGATATATAAAGACTGATTTGGCGACCTCAGCCATTGATATATCTATGGAAACTGTCCCGCCAGCCACCCATCTAAGCATAATTGTTACAAAAAAATAGGCATAGGCAGAGAAAAACAATACCTGGAATACGGAATTGAAGGCAACGAGCCCTGCGCAGTATTCAAGGTCACCTCCTGCAAGGGCGTTCCATACGATCACCATGGCGATGCACCTGGCAAGGCCTATTATTATCAGCCCGATCATGTATTCGTGATAGTTGGACAGGAACAAAACGGCCAGCGCGAACATAAGCACGGGGCCGATCAGCCAGTTCTGCACCAGCGATAGGGTCAGCACCCTGGTGTCACGGAATACATCCGGCAGTTTTTCGTATCTTACCTTGGCAAGCGGGGGATA
Source organism: Deltaproteobacteria bacterium (assembly GCA_021787835.1). Classification (GTDB taxonomy): domain Bacteria; phylum Desulfobacterota; class Dissulfuribacteria; order Dissulfuribacterales; family Sh68; genus JAJYLJ01. The sequence continues at coordinate 1,994 of JAJYLJ010000140.1, forward strand.
CATCATCAATATCAGCCCTATTGCGATAGGGATATTGGTGGTGCCTACCTGAAACTTATCTATGACATCCTTTATGCCTGGAAAGACATAGAAGCTGCCCACACCGGCTGACATCGAGATAAATATCCAGAGGGTAAGATACCTGTCTATGAATGGAAGCCTTTTCGTTGTGCCTGAATTCATGCGGAGCCTCTTAAGCCTTACGGGCCTTTTGTAAAAGGTTTTTGATTTCGTCAACAGTAAAGGGTTTGCCAGAGCCCACGAGCCGCCCGTCCACCGCTATTGCCGGTGTTGACATGACACCGTAGCCTATTATGCGCCCCATATCCGTGACCTTCTCGATTTCGGCTGAAAGCTCAAGGGATTTAACAGCCTGTTCCGTATTGGCGGCCAATGTCTGGCAGCGCGGGCAGCCCGGTCCAAGAATCTCGATCTTCATCATTGTTACCTCCTGATTATTTGATTTGTTTTTTATCGTTTTATCATGGAAGAGAGCAGAAAATTCCATGTGTAATAGCCCCCCGCGGCGAAAAAAACCAGCGCTGTAAGGGGCCGCGCCCAGGCGTCAATGGCTTTTGTGATGGAAAACAGCCTCTCCGTCACATCCATGCCCGCTGAGACCATGACGGCCACGGCTATCACTGGGAGGGCCGTGCCTAGGCCATAAAAGGCCGGCATAATTACAGGGCTTTGATCAGCCAGCGCCAGAGGAACAAGGCCCCCGAAGAACAGACCGGCCGAGACCGGACAGAAAGAAAGGGCTAAGAGAAAACCAAGAAGACCGGCGCCAGCGGTCCCGGCCCTGTCCGCAAGTTTTTTCACCTTGTCTCCGTTGAAATGCCCTATGCCGGGGAGTCTTATCCAGCCCATCAGCACAAGCCCGATTATCAGGAGCACAGGCCCAAGGGCCTCATTCATGTATGTCTGGAGAAAATTCGCTATGGTTGGCACGGAAAGGACGCCCCATGCCAGAAGCCATGCCACGGATATATAGGCGGCGGCCCTTCCGGCGGCGTAGAGCGTGCTTTTTAATAGTGCCTTGCCCGGCTCCCTGCCTCCCGCTCCGCCTGTTATGTAAAACAGCGCGGTTATGTTGCTGGCAAGCGGGCAGGGGCTGATGGATGTTAATATTCCAAGCCAGCCTGCGCTCAGTATTGCATATGACACTGTAGAGTCGGCCATTATAAATCCTGATTTGATATTTTTATAACCTGCTAGAATTTTACGGTCTTCAAGAATCCATCCGTCTCATTGTGCACATATTTTCTGAAGGCCGCCTCATCACGGATCAATTCCCATACACGGGCAAGATTTTTATATTTCACCGTGCGTCCATCCTTTACTTCAGCCAGGACAAGCGAGCTTGTGAAGAGCCCGAAGTCCTTTATGAAGTGTCCGGTCTGCGGGGTTTGCACATTCACCACCTCAAACTTCAGCCTTTTTGCCTTGATGTAACCGGAAAATTCCTGGGCGATGACCTCTTCTGAAAGATCGCCGATCCTTCTGCACGTAGGTCATTGATATGCGCCATGAAAAAAATAGGCGATTACCTGGTGGCCTGGTTGTAATAATGGTGTCGAATCATCAGCCCGCGCAGCATTTGATGCCCGCGGCATCAACATGAGGACCGCAGCCAGAAAAAACGTCGCGATGACAGCGGGAGTGGTTTTAGGGCGAGTTTCTTTAATCATATCTTTCCTTCCTTTCTTTTTAATGGCGCCGCTATGGGTACCCGTGCGTTTTATGCGCCAAGATATATCAAAAACCACAAGAACAACCGAAATTCTGTATGTCATACCCATGGTTTTCAAAGGCCTTCATGAGTTCCAGACGCTTATTGTCAGGAAGGCCATAATAGAAATGGTTAAGCGCGCTGACCGAATCCTTGCCCCCGCATATAAACGAACGAAGCTTCTGCCGCTGATCCTGGTCCAGTGAAGTGGATGCCGTGATTTTATCAAGGTCACCGCTGCAAAGGGCATCTTTGTCTTTACTCGGC
>JAJYLJ010000027.1 GCA_021787835.1 Deltaproteobacteria bacterium
ACAAGGGATCGTGAAAAAAGAAGGTCCAGGCGCCTGCCTATTCATGTCGAGGTGAATTTTTCAGACGGCAAAAGACTTTTTTCCGGTTTTGTGTACGATATAAGTAGTGGCGGGCTGCAAATAGAAAATCCCCGCCCCTGTGACAAGGAAGACCCCTTGATCCTTACGTTTGGCGGCTTTCCACCCCTAAAGGTAAGGGGAAAGTTACGCTGGTCCAGAAAAAGCGGTCTCAATTACAGGATGGGGATCGAGTTTATAGAGTTAACCGATACCCAAGAGGCGAGGCTGAGGGAGATAATATCAAATCTTTTTTGGGAGAGCGCAAAGGCCTAGCCCAATCAAACAAAATTGTTATATGTCTTATATGTGTTTCATGTCATCTTTTTAAAACACCAGCCAGAAATATGTCAAAGCAATGGTCCATGACCTGTCTGAAAAAGTCTGTATCTAATACATCTTCACCCAGCACCTGTTTTATAAGGGTATCCGATCTGGCAAAAAATATCTCCTGGGCGATAAGGCCTGCAACCGCCAATTTCGGATCCACCCTCCTAAAAACCCCTTTTTTAATGGCGCGCGCCATTATATTTTCCATGGACTCAAGCATTGGTTTAAAGTAGCGCCCAGTTACAAATGATAGCCTTTTTCCGTTACCGGCCATTTCCCTTGAAAGCAACACCCCTATTTCAGGCCCCCTTCGTCTGATAAGCATAAAGTGCCGGATCAAGAATATCTTTAACGCCTCGATTTCATTGTCCATTTCAAGAAGGTCGGTCCATGTAAGCATTTCATCAAGATTCTGTGAGAGCACGGCCTGGTATAGGCCTTCCTTGCCCCCAAAGTGATAGCTGATCGCGCAAAGATTGACCCTCGCCTCCCTGGCTATGGCCCTTATGGATGAGTTATCGTATCCCTTTTCTGCAAATAGCCTTGTGGCAACCTTTATGATGCGTTTTTTTGTATCCTGTGGGTCAGTCATAATTTACCTTAGGTTTTGTGGGTTTTATGGATGTTGTCTTTGGATGAAGAGATTATAAGGGCTGCAAGAAAAATACATCCCGTGCAGGCATAGAAGAATCCATCCCTGAAGGTGTCTTGAAATGCAAAACTTGATGCCTGAAGCCCTTGCACGGACGCCAAAAGCGCCTTAGCCTTTATGAGTGCGGCATCTTTGGGAAAGAGACCCGACAGCCTTAATGATATGCCTTGAACAAATTTATGCGCCGTTCTGTAATCTTGTAACACCCCTATTTCCTGATAGTGCTGGGCCGTCGTCCATTCCAGTGTGTTTGTGGCTATTGCTGTTCCAAGGGAGCCGCCCACAAAGCGCAGATAGTGCATGAGACTTACGCCAAGACCTGTCCGTTTGCCAAGATGACTTAAAGAGAGGGCCGATACCGGAGCGAAGAAGGTTCCAAGGGATATGCCCAACGGAATGGTGATTATGGCCGCCTTTATGGATGGTGTGTAATAATTGAGTGACGGGATGAGAAAAAAGCTTGTGCAAAGATAAAGGGTCATGCTTGCGGTTATTATTTTTATTGGGCCTATCCTGTCGCTCAAGTATCCTGCAAGGGGTGAAAATATGGCTATAAATATGGCGAATGCAAGCATATGAAGACCTGTCTGAAATGTTGTGAGGTGTTTCACATTTTCATAGTAAAGCGGGAGCAGGTAAAAAAGTTGATATATGGAAAGCCCCATTACCAGAAAATAAAACCCCATGGAGAGGCTGTATTCCTTTATTTTAAATATGGAAAAATCTATCAAGCTTTTTTTTGATAGGAGTTCCGAGATCAAAAAAAGACAAAGCGCCACAGCGCTTCCAATAGCCAGACACACGATAAGCAAGGACTGAAACCATCCTTCTTGCTGACCCCTGGAAAGCAGGATAAGGAGCGAGATTGTAAAGGATGCCAGCATTGCGTAGCTGAAATAATTGAAGCGCAAGACCCCTTTTTCTTTCAGGACTTCTGGCAGAAGGATCGCTCCCGCAACAAAATTCATAATGCCTACAGGGAGGTTTATGTAAAACACCCAGCGCCAATTTAGGTTCTCTGTGACCCAGCCGCCGACGACAGGCCCCAGAGACGGGGCGAAGCTTACACCAAGGGCGTATATACCCATGGCGAGCCCTCGTTTTTTAGGCGGATAAATGGAAAACAGGATGGTTTGGGCGGAGGCCATTATAAAAGCCTCTCCAAACCCCTGTACCGCCCTGGAAAATATCATATAAGAAAGGCTTTGAGCAAGACCGCACGAGGCGCTCGCAATGGTAAAAACAAGTAGACCGGCTAAAAAGAGGCGCTTAAGCCCCCATGCGCTGCCGAGGTTGTATGTTAAAAGAAGCCCCACAGCCGCCGCTGTCATATATGCCGTGATCACCCACTGAATGCCATAGAGGTCTGTGGAGAGAGGCGCCATCATTTTTGGTACCACCACATCCACAACGGTGGTGTCAAGAATGGCCATAAAGGAACCGGTCATTACAATAATAGTAAATATCCCCCTAAAGAGATTGGATATCTCCTCATAGACAGGGGCTTCGCCGGCAGCGTCATCCTTCATTAGCGGCCAGTCCTCTTGATCTCAACCTCTCCGCCAAGTCCGACACGAAGAAGAGATGTATCCCCTTTGGTTATAGCTATCTTGACAGGGATTCTTTGAGACACCTTTGTGAATTCCCCCGCCGATATATCCCTTGGAACCAATGCGAATGTTGCGGCCGAGGCGGGAAGCACGTCTTTTACCACCCCTTTGAATTTCATATTTGGATAGGCGTCTATGGACACATTTGCTGTGCAGCCCCTTTTTACTCCATAAAGCTTCTCTTCCTCAAGAAGGACAAGGATATATATATCTTTCGGATTGATTATTGCATAAATGGGGTTTTCTGGAGAAACCACGTCCCCTGTGGCTGCAAATTTTTGGGCTATGCGTCCGGAAATAGGGCTTTTAAGTTCACATCTTGCAAGATTCAATCTCTCCTGTGAAAGCCTCGCTCCAAGCGCATCTATTCTTCCATTGGCCGCTTCTATGGCCTTTTTGGTTTCCCTTACCTCAAGCCTCCTTGTTTTTACGATTTCCACCTGTTTTTTGGCGGCCCTTAGGGCGGCAAGCGTAGCATCAATTTTTGCGGCTATCACTCTTTTTTCCTCTTTTTTAGACGCAAGATCAGTGGCCATCTCTTCAGCCCGTCTCCTTGGTATGGCCTTTGCTTCGTAAAGGATTTCAAAACGTTTTTTGTCCCTTTCAAGCTGTTTAATAACAGGATCCAGCACGGCCTCTGACGCCCTTAGCGAGGCGGTTTCGTTTTTCAGGCGCCCCACATCATCCAAGGCCTTGGCCTCGCCTAGCTCAACATCTCTTCTTAGGCGCTTAAGATATATCTCTTGTTTTTCCATGTCTTTTTTTGTGGCGTTAAGCTCTCCAAGGGTTTGTTCGGCGGCAAGTCTGTATGTCTCAGGATCAATACTTGCCAACATCTCTCCGTTTTTGACATAATCACCCTCCTGTTTTGTCATTTTAACAATACATCCATTAACACCATTAAATGAAGTTGTTACAAGGTCATCTGTTTTTACGAAGACAGCGTCGCTTATTGCATATTTCATTCTGTGGCGGATTTCATAGGCGGCGATCAATACAAGCGTTGACACCATTAATATCAATACATATACGCCAAATTTTTTTCCGTTGATTTTTTGTGTGGTTTTCATTGGTGTGTTTTTAGCGCTGTTCATCGACATCCAATATGCCGCAGGCGCGATCCAGATCGACAAGGGCCATTTTATATGTGTATAGAGTTTTATAGTAGTTGTTCATAACCTTGGTGAGGGTGGTTTCTGAATCTATAACGTCAGTTGCCGAGGCCACTTGCTGGCCGTACTGAAGCCTTGTTATGCGCAGATCTTCTTTTGCCTGTGCCAGCGCAAGGCGGGCTGTTTCAATATTCCGCCTTGCGGCCCTCAGCCTTCCCCATGCGCTTCTGACTTCAAGGCGGATGTTGTCCAGGGCGGCATCCCTGGCCTTTTTCAGTGCCATTACATCCTTTTCTATAGCGGCCTCTTCCTGGCCATGTCTGTTCCAGTCAAACAGGAGCCATTCCATATTTATGCCGGTATAGAGATTGTTTTGATTGTCAAATATGTTTTTGTTGGCGAGGAGGTCTTCTCCGTGCTGTTCATAGCGGCCAACGAGATAGATTTTAGGCAGGACCTTGCCTCGGGCGAGGGTTGTTTTGAGCCTTGCCTGATCAATGGCAAGGGAAATGGCCTTAAGTTCGGGCCGGTTGGCCAGCGATTTTTTAAAAAGTCCGTTTAGCCCCGGCTCCATCGTTGCCTGGTTGTCTTCAGGCGGGTCCCGGAGTTCGTAAGTCTTTTCAATGTCTTTTTCATGCATTACAAGATTGAGTCCTGCTCTTGCGGTGCCAAGCTCCTCTTGCCTTGCAACCAATTGTTGCTGTGTTTGTGACAGTGCAACCTCAGCCTTGAGGACGTCGTTGTAAGGCGTCATGCCCTGGCCGTAAAGGGCCTTGGCGACCCTTAGATGCGCGGTAAGTCTTTTATCGGCGTCTTCAGCCGTGTTTAAATTCCGTTCGGCCAGCAGAACGGTTAAATAGGCCCTTTTTGCCGCCGCCGCCACATCAAGCTCAACCTCCTTTTTCCGGACCTTTTTTACATCGACCCCGAGCCTTTCTATGGCCTCTCTTGTGCTTATGTCAAAACCGGTGAAGATGGGCACTTTTGCGCTTATTCCCCAAATCACATCATCGCGCTTGCCTGTTTCAAAGTCTCCGCCAAAGGCTGGGGTGTTTACGGTCATATAGGGCGGATCTTTTGAGCGGTTGTAGTTGTAGTCTATGGAAAGAGAGCCGAATCGTTCACGATGGACGGCGATGTCTTTATGTAGCTGGGAGGCGATGTTTAGTGCCGCCTCTGAGACCAGGGGATTTTGTGACAAGGCGCGCGCCACAGCATCTTTCATGCTCAATTTTTCGGCCCCGATGGCCGGAAATCCGGCAAGCAAGACCGCTGATATAAAAACAAGGTAAAAAACAGAAGGTTTTGCACGCATCATGACGATGGTCTCCCGCCTGTAAAACAAACGTTTGTTTTATAACAATAATGGCAGGCAAGGTCAATCGCCGCGATAGTTTCAGTAGCCGCCGTTCATTTAAGGCCTGGTGATAGAGATATGCCGGTCATGCGCGGCGTCTTCAAAAAGAGGGATGTGACATTTTATGCCGTTGAGCTTCCATTCTTGACAAAGAAGTGATTCCATGTTTTAGGAATGAATATTCATTCCTGAGAGTAATCCATTATGGTTGCAGAGAGTTCCGAGAAACGCCAAAAAATACTGCGTGCCGCATTGGAGCTTATTGCGGGGCACGGCTTCCATGACGCACCTATCGCCCTCATCGCCGAAAGGGCTGGTGTGGGTGCCGGGACCATATACCGTTATTTTGAAGACAAAGATGTGCTTATCGCCGAGTTGTTCAGGCAGCTTCACGATAAAGTTTATACATGGCTTATGAATGGATACGGGCCTGACAGGCCGCTCGAGGAGCGTTTCCTTCACCTGGGCACTGCGTTGCTTAGGTATTTTGTCGCCAATCCAATGGATTTTCGTTTTCTGGAGCAATATTTCAACTCGCCTTATGGCGTGGCCTTTCGCAGGACCAAGCTCTTGGGAACCAGTGACAACGGCGACTTGTACCGCAGGCTCCTTGAAGAAGGTGTGGCGCGCAAGGTTGTCAAGGACCTTCCGCTGGTCGTTCTTTACGCCTTGGCCACAGGCCCCTTGCTGGTGGTGGCCAGAGACCATATCCTCGGCTTTGTCGAGTTGAGCGAGCCATTAATTGCGCAGACCATTCAGGCCTGCTGGGATGGAATCAAGAGAGGTGTCACTAATGAAAATGACCAATAGAGTCAAGCTGACCGCCTTTGTATGGCTGTTAGCCGGCTTAGTTATGATGGGTGGTTGTGGAAAACAGCGCGCCTCGTCCGTGCCAAAGGCCGGTCCGCCAGAAGTCGCCGTGACCGTGATTAAGCCGCGGCATGTCTCCTTGACCACGGAACTGCCCGGGCGCACCTCGCCTCACCTGGTTGCCGAGGTGCGCCCCCAGGTGAGCGGCATCATCCAGAAACGGCTCTTCGCCGAGGGTTCGGATGTGAGGGCTGGCCAGGTGCTTTACGAGATTGATCCGGCGCCGTTTGAGGCGGCCTATGACAGCGCAAAGGCCGCGCAGGCCAAGGCCGAGGCCAACGTAGTCCCCGCCCGGCTGACGGAGGAGCGCTACAGGGATCTGGTGAAGATCAAGGCTGTGAGCCGGCAGGATTACGACAACGCCTATGCAGCGATGAGGCAGGCCGAGGCGGAACTTGCGGCGGCCAAGGCCGCGGTTGAGACCGCGCGGATCAATCTTGGTTATACCAAGATAAAGGCCCCGATATCCGGCCGCATAGGCCGCTCTGCCGTGACCGTTGGGGCGCTGGTGACCGCCGACCAGCCTGCGGCGCTCGCCACCATCCTGCAACTCGATCCCATCTATGTCGATTTGACCCGGTCCAGCGCCGAGATGTTGCGGTTCAAGCGCGAGATGGCCGACAGCGGACTCAAGCGCGGCAGCGGCCCGGGCCAGGCGCGGGTAAGGCTGTTGCTGGAGGATGGGAGCACCTATCCATTGCCAGGCGTTATGAAATTTTCGGAAGTCAATGTTGAACAGAGCACCGGCTCGATCACTATGCGGGCGGTCTTTCCCAACCCGAAGCATATCCTGCTGCCCGGGATGTTTGTCCGGGCCATAGTGGATGAGGGGTCCAGCAGCAAGGCGATTCTGGTTCCACAACGGGGAGTTACCCGTGATCCGAAAGGTGACGCAATGGTCATGGTGGTTGGGGCTGGAGACAAGGTGGAGCCGCGGATCATAAGGGTTGTCAGGACGGTCGGCGACAACTGGCTGGTGAGCGATGGGCTGAAGGCGGGCGACAGGGTCATTCTGGAGGGGATCCAAAGGGCGCATCCTGGTATGCCGGTGAAGGTGGTGCCGTTCGGCGTCCCTCAATCTGCGGCCTCCGCTGGTGCTTCACAACCTAAGGCAGCCAAAAATTAAAGGAGCCGTTTCATGCCCAGATTTTTCATCAATCACCCTGTCTTTGCCTGGGTAATCGCCATCATGATCATGCTGGCCGGCATCCTTGCAATCAAGGTCTTGCCCGTCTCCCAATACCCTCCGATAGCCCCGCCGCAGATCGCCATCAACGCCTTGTACCCTGGGGCATCCGCCCAGACGGTGCAGGATACGGTAACACAGGTCATCGAACAGAAATTAAACGGCATCGACAATCTGATCTATATGTCATCCACCAGCGATTCGGCCGGGGCCGCAGCCATCAATTTGACATTCAAGGCCGGCACCGACCCCAACATCGCCCAGGTCCAGGTGCAAAACAAGCTGCAACTGGCCATGCCGCTCTTGCCTCAGATTGTGCAGCGGCAAGGGGTTTCGGTGGTCAAGTCCACAAGGAACTTTTTGTTGGTGGTTGGTCTTGTGTCCGAAGACGGCTCCATGGACCGCAATGCCCTGACCGATTATATGGTCTCAAACATCCAGGACCCCATCAGCCGTATTGAAGGGGTCGGAGAGCTGCAGACCTTCGGCTCCCAGAACGCCATGCGGATATGGCTGGATCCGGCCAAGCTGAACAATTACCACTTGACTGTTAACGACATTATCGCAGCACTTCAGGCCCAAAACGTCCAGCTCTCGGCCGGCCAATTCGGAGGCACACCTGCGGTGCCCGGGCAGCAGTTGAACGCCACCATAACTGCCCGCACCCTATTACAGACACCTGATCAGTTCGGGGCCATTGTCCTGCGCACCAACAGCGACGGATCCACCGTCAAGCTGAAAGATGTGGCCAAATGCAAAATCGGCACCGAGAACTATGGCGTGTTGTCCTTCTACAATGGGAAGCCGGTTGGCGCCATGGCCATCAAGCTTGCGGCCGGGTCCAATGCGCTTAATACCGTCGATCGGGTCAAGGCTAAGATGAAGGAGTTGTCGAAATACTTCCCTGCCGGCATGAAAGTGGTCTATCCATATGACACCACCCCTTTTGTAAGAATATCCATTCAAGAGGTGGTCCGGACCTTGGTTGAGGCGGTCTGTCTGGTCTTTATCATCATGTTTCTCTTTTTGCAGAACTTCCGGGCGACCATGATCCCCACCATAGCCGTGCCCGTGGTGTTGCTCGGCACATTCGGGGTGCTTTTCGCCAGCGGTTTTTCCATCAACACCCTGACCATGTTCGCCCTGGTCATTGTCATCGGTCTGCTGGTCGACGACGCCATTGTGGTGGTGGAGAACGTGGAGCGGATCATGTCAGAGGAAGGCTTGCCGCCCCACGAAGCCACCATCAAGTCCATGGGGCAGATTACCAGCGCCCTCTGGGGCATCGCCACCGTGCTTGCCGCGGTCTTTGCGCCGATGGCCTTTTTCAGCGGGTCCACGGGCGTTATCTACCGCCAGTTCTCCATCACCATCATTTCCGCCATGATCCTGTCCGTGTTCGTGGCCATGACCCTCACCCCTGCCCTGTGTGCCACCTTGTTAAAGCCGGTGGAAAAAGGGCGGCATTTTGGCGAATCCGGCTGGTTCAGGTTTTTTTTCCGCTGGTTTAATAAATGGTTTGAACGCTGCAGGGCGCAGTATGAGTCGATCGTCGGGCGCTCATTCGGCAGGCCCGTGCGCTATCTGGTTGTTTACGGCGCTATCGTTATGGCCATGATCTTTCTCTTTTTGCGCCTGCCCACGGCCTTTTTGCCGGATGAGGATCAGGGGATCATCTTTTGTTTGGTGCAGTTGCCCGCCGGTGCGACACAGCAGCGGACATTGAAGGTGATGAAGCAGGTCGAGCACTATTTTTTGGAAAAAGAGAAGAAGGCGGTGTCTTCGGTGATCACTGTGGCGGGCTTTAGCTGGGCCGGTCAAGGACAGAATATGGGTCTGGCCTTTGTCAAACTTCGGGACTGGAAGCTCAGACAGTCTTCCGATCTTCGGGCGCCGGCTATTGTGGGCAGGGCTATGGCGGCGTTTTCCAAAATAAGAGACGGCATGGTGTTCGCTCTCGTTCCGCCGCCGGCCATAGAGCTGGGACAGGCCAACGGCTTTGATTTTGAGCTGGAGGATCGGGGTGGCCTGGGACACGAGAAGTTGATGGAGGCCCGCAACCAGCTGCTTGGCATGGCCATGAAGGACTCAAGACTGGTGGCCGTTCGTCCAAACGGCCAGGATGACGCGCCCCAGTTCAAGCTGGACATAGATGATGTACAGGCTGGCGCCATGGGGGTGTCTCTGGACGATGTCAACAATATCCTTGCCGCCGCCTGGGGAGGCTACTATGTCAACGACTTCATCGAGAACGGCAGGGTCAAGAAGGTCTATCTCCAGGCCGATGCCAAGTACCGGATGCTGCCCGAGGACATCGACATGTGGTATGTCCGCAACAATCGAGGCGAGATGGTGCCGCTTTCCGCCTTTGCCAACGGGCGTTGGAAATACGGTTCGCCAAGGCTCGAGCGTTATAACGGCATCCCCTCTGTGGAGATCATGGGACAGGCGGCCCCGGGGGTAAGCACCGGCGAGGCGATGGCCGATATGGAGAGTATGGCCGCCAAGCTGCCAAAGGGATTTGGTTACGAGTGGACCGGTCTTTCCTATGAGGAAAAGCAGGCTGGCAAACAGGCGCCGGCGCTCTATGCAGTCTCGCTCTTGGTGGTGTTTTTGAGCGTGGCCGCCTTGTACGAAAGCTGGACCATACCCTTTGTCAATATGCTGATGCTGCCGCTGGGTCTTGTGGGTGCCGTCACGGCGACGACCTTGCGGATGCTGCCAAACGATGTCTATCTTCAGATCGGGCTCTTGACAACCATAGGGCTTTCCACAAAGAACGCCATTTTGATAATCCAGTTCATCAAGGAGCAGCTGCGTCAAGGGCTTGGGTTGGTTGAGGCCACCCTTGCGGCGGTGAAGATAAGGTTGAGACCGGTCATCATGACCTCGCTGGCCTTTTTCTTCGGCACCCTGCCTCTGGCGCTCACCAACGGGGCCGGGGCCGGGGCGCAGAACGCCATCGGCACCGCCGTGACCGGCGGGATGCTCTCGGCCACCTTCATTGATTTGCTGTTTATTCCATTTTTCTTTGTGCTGGTATCCCGGTTGTTCGGAACAAGGCGGCCCGGTGCCTCCTCTGCGCAATTTGCCCCTTCTTCCGGCGGTAAGGAGGTGAACTGACATGAAGCGTATTATCGCAGCCCTATGTCTTCCGCTCGGGATCATTCTCTGTTTTGGCGGTTGCACCCTGGCCCCGCGCTACACACGGCCCGCAGCCCCCATACCTTCTAAGTGGCCCGGTGGCGCGGCGTACAAGACCCAGGAGCCCGGCGCCGCGGCGGCAGCCGGCATCCCATGGAAGGATTTTTTTACAGACCGGAGATTGAAAAAACTTGTCGGCCTCGCCCTGAAGAACAACCGTGACCTGCGGGTGGCGACCCTCAATATCGAAAAGGCCAGGGCCTTGTACCAGATCCAGCGTTCAGAGCTCTTTCCCTTGATAAACGGATCGAGCAGTTGGACCAAACAGCGGCAGTTGTACCCGGGTTCGGGGTCTGGGCAGGCCATGACAAGCGAACAATACAACATCAATTTGGGGACCAGTTCATGGGAAATTGATTTTTTCGGGCGTATTCGGAGCATGAAAGAACAGGCCTTGGAGCAATTTCTTGCAACCAAGCAGGCGAGGCGGAGCGTTCAGATCAGCCTGGTGGCCGAGGTTGCGACCGCCTATTTAAACCTGGCCGCCGACAGGGAGCAGCTAAGGCTGTCCCTGGACACCCTTAAGACCCAGCAGGCCGCCTATAAGTTAATCAAGAGCCGTTTTGAGGCGGGCGTTTCGTCCGAACTTGATCTGCGGCAGGCGCAGACTCAGGTGGATGCGGCGCGAACAGACGTCGCCCGCTACACCACCTTGTCCGCCCAGGACGAAAACGCCCTCGATTTGGTGGTGGGTGCGGTGGTTCCGGCCGGATTGTTTCCGGATGCACTCTCCGGAGCAATTACCGCAGTGAAGGATATCGCCCCTGGTCTGCCCTCTGACGTGTTGCTTAAGCGCCCCGACATCATTCAGGCCGAGGACCTGCTTAAAGGGGCCAACGCCAACATCGGCGCCGCCCGCGCAGATTTCTTCCCGCGCATAGCCCTTTCCACTAACATAGGCACCACGAGTTACCAGCTGTCAAATCTCTTCAAGCCCGGATCTGACACGTGGAGTTTCGCGCCGCAAGCGGTTTTCCCGGTCTTCGATGCCGGTGTCTTGAGGGCCAATCTAAAGGCGGCCAAGGTTGACCGCGATATAGCCTTGGCCCAGTACGAAAAGGCGATTCAGACGGCCTTCAGGGAAGTGGCCGACGCGCTTGCTCAGCGAGGGACCATCGACGAGCAGATGGAGGCGCAGCGGTCTCTTGTCGATGCCGCCGCCGCGACCTATCGTCTTTCCATGGCGCGTTATGAAAAGGGGATCGACAGCTATCTGACCGTTCTCGATTCCCAGCGTTCTTTATATGGGGCGCAGAAGGGGCTGGTCGCCACTCGTTTGACGAGGCTTCTAAATCTGGTAACCTTATATAAGGTTTTAGGCGGAGGAGGGGATGCCGTGTCTTCGCAAACCCCGTAATCCTCTCTGCCAATGCGGATTATTGTAAAGGCTTGACAAAGCCATTTAGGATCGTTAAAAAAGAAGACTTGGTTTTTTCTGGGCGAGATAATCCATATAGACGGATAATAAATAATCCCCTCTTAAAGCGGATGTTTGAATCTTTAATTTTTTTGTAGTTCCATTCCCCTGGAAATATAGTTTTAATAAGGATTGCAGTCTATTGTCGGTTTGAATTAATTTTGATTTTTTGGAGCAAGGAAGATGAAAAAAGAAGGTGAACTTTTGAGAAATATCGGAATAAGTGCCCATATCGATGCCGGCAAAACCACGCTTACCGAGCGCATTCTTTATTACACAAGAAGGATACACGCCATCCATGACGTCAAGGGAAAAGACGGCGTGGGTGCCACCATGGATTTCATGGAGCTCGAAAAGGAGCGCGGCATAACGATCACGTCAGCGGCTACATATTGTGAATGGAAGGGCCATGAGATCAATATAATAGATACGCCGGGACACGTTGATTTCACGATCGAGGTGGAAAGGGCCCTGAGGGTCCTCGACGGGGCCATATTGGTCCTTTGTTCCGTTGGCGGTGTGCAGTCTCAGTCCATCACCGTTGACCGTCAGATGGTGCGCTATAAGGTGCCTTGCATCGCCTTTGTAAACAAGTGTGACAGGAGTGGCGCGAATCCCCTTAGGGTGGTGGAGCAGCTCAGGGAAAAGCTGGGTCACAATGCTGTCGCCATGCAGATACCTGTCGGGGCCGAGGCTGGCTTCGAGGGCGTTGTGGACCTTGCCTCGATGAAGGCCGTCTATTTTGACGGCGCAAACGGCGAGATTATAAGGGTGGAGGATGTGCCGGAGGCGTTAAGGGCCGAGGCCGAGTCGAGAAGAGAGGTATTAATAGATGCGGCGTCCATGTTTTCAGACGAGCTCATGGAGGCTGCGCTCGAAGGCAGTGTAACCGAAGAACTTATAAAAGAGGCCGTGAGGCGTGGCGCGCTCCAGAGGAAGATCACCCCTGTATTTATGGGGTCCGCTTACAAAAACAAGGGTGTTCAGCCGCTTCTCGATGCGGTAACCTATTATCTTCCGGGCCCGTCGGAGGTGGAAAATATAGCCCTTGATATGAGCAGGGAAGAGGCCCCTGTCGTCCTGGAGTCGGATCCGGCAAAACCCCTGGTCGCCCTTGCCTTTAAGCTTGAAGAGGGAAGATATGGCCAGCTCACCTATATAAGGGTCTATCAGGGCAATCTAGCCAAGGGCGATACCATCATGAATTCCAGGACGGGCCGCAAGGTGAAGGTCGGCAGGGTGGTGAGGATGCATGCGGACCAGATGGAAGACATAGATGCCATACCGGCCGGCTACATCGGCGCGCTGTTTGGTATCGACTGTGCCTCCGGTGACACCTTCACCGATCCTGACATCAGCTATACCATGACGTCCATGCACATACCCGAGCCGGTCATTTCGCTTGCCATCATCCCCAAGGACAATAAGGCGCAAGTCAATATGTCCAAGGCTCTGACGAGATTCACCAAGGAAGATCCTACATTCAGGGCCTTTGTAAACCACGAGACGGGTGATACGATAATATCAGGCATGGGAGAGCTCCATCTCGAGGTCTATATCGAGCGCATGCGCAGGGAATATGGCGCCGAGGTCACGACCGGGATGCCTCAGGTCGCCTACAGAGAGACCGTAACCCATCGCGGCGACTTTAATTATACACACAAGAAACAGACGGGCGGCGCCGGCCAGTATGGCCGCGTGGCCGGCTACATAGAGCCGTCTGAGGGCGGCGAGGAATTCGTGTTCGATAACCAGATAGTCGGCGGTGCAATACCCACGGAATTCATCCCATCGTGCGAGAAGGGTTTCTTGGCCAGCATGGCGAAAGGCCCGCTCCTGGGCTTTCCTGTAACAGGTGTCAAGATAGCTATAAACGACGGCCAATCCCACGCGGTTGACTCCTCTGACATGGCGTTTCAGGCGGCGGCGAGGGGGGCGTTCAAGGAGGGCTATTTAAAGGCCAGACCCGTCATTCTGGAGCCCATCATGAAGGTAGCCGTTGAAACGCCCAATGAATTTCAGGGGGCGGTCATGGGCTCTCTGAACCAGAGAAGGGGCATGATACTCGGCACACAGGACGAGGGCGAGATGTGTACGATTGAGGCCGAGGTCCCGTTGGCCGAGATGTTCGGCTACTCTACGGTCCTTAGGTCGGCGACCCAGGGCAAGGCCCAGTTTACGATGGAGTTTGCGACATACAGGCAGGTGCCGAAGAATGTAGCCGATGAACTCATAAAGAAGGCGGCCGAGCAGAAGAAAAGGGCTGCTTAAACATGGCGGCGTGCGCCAAGGTTATCCATTTAAACAAGAGGTCTATCGCTATGCTAAAAAAGGATCTGATCTTCAGGAACCCGCTCAGGCTAATAGGTGAAGGCGCGGCTAACATATTGGATGACGGCCAGTTCGGCGCGGTCCTTGCGCGGGCAGGGGTGGGCAAGACGTCTTTTCTTGTACAGCTTGCCCTTGACAGCCTTTTGAGGGGGAAAAATGTCCTTCATATAAGTCTTGAACAGCCGGTTAAGAAGGTATGTCTCTGGTATGAAGAGGTCTTCCGCAATATATCCAAAGAATATCGGCTGGATAATAATAACGAGCTGTGGGAAGAGATTTTGACCCATCGTTTTATAATGACCTTTAATGCGGAGCGCTTCAGAGTGCCGCGTCTTGAAGAGAGACTTGCCGACCTCACCGAGCAGGGAATATTTTTCCCGCAGGTGGTATTGATAGACGGGCTCATTTTTGATGATGGGGTGAGGGATTTGCTGAGCGAGCTAAAACTTGTCGCCAGGGAGGCCCCCTTCCCTGTTTGGTTTACGATAAAGATCCGCGGGGAAGATGAGAGCGGTTCCGGTGGTGTGCCTTCAGTGATAAGCCATGTTTCAGATCTTTTTGACATAATGATCAGGCTTGTATCAGAGGTTAAGGGGGTTCATGTCGAGCTTCTGAAGAGCAAGGAGGGTGTCTCTGATCCCCATTTGGTTTTGGATCCCTCGACGCTGCTAATAAAGCAATCGTGAAGTGAATGCCCCGATCCTTGCAATCAATGGGCTTGAGATAGAGATACAGAAAAAGACACGCCCCGTATCACCGGTACGGGGCGTGTCTTTTTCTGTCGGGAAAGGGGAGGCGGTATGTCTTGTGGGGGAGTCCGGAAGCGGAAAGACCGTAAGCGCCCTTGCCGTCATGGGGCTTTTGCCGCACCCGCCTTTCAGGGTTAAATCCGGCTCCATCTTTTTCGAGGGGGTTGAGCTTACCTCTCTTAGACGAAGAGAAATAAGCAGGATGCGCGGAAGACGCATGTCAATGGTCTTCCAGGAACCCATGACCGCGCTCAATCCGGTATTTACAATCGGCTATCAGATAAAAGAAGGGATAGCGGCGCATGAGAGGCTTTCTTCCGGGCAACTGCACGGCAGGGCGCTCGAGATGCTTGGCCAGGTAGGGATGCCGGAGCCAGAATATGGGCTCAAGGCCTATCCGCATGAACTTTCAGGGGGTTTGAGGCAGAGGGCCATGCTCGCCATAGCCCTGGCCGCCCGCCCGGTGTTTCTGATCGCGGACGAGCCGACTACATCGCTTGATGTGTCCTTGCAGGCCCGCATCCTGAAGCTGTTGTCAAACTTGAGGTCCGAGCGGGGCCTGGCCCTTCTTGTTATCACGCACAATCTGGGTATCGTAGCCCAGGTGGCGCAACGGGTCGTCATTATGTACGCCGGCAAGATCGTTGAGGATGCTCCGGTTCTGGACATATTTGATGCGCCGCTGCACCCATATACCAGAGGGCTTCTTGAATCCATCCCCTATTCAGCAGGACAGGGTGGTGTAGAATGTTCTGAAAAGTGCCGGTTAAGGTCTATCCCGGGGAACATACCGCCGCTCGATGCGATACCAAGGGGGTGCCCGTTCCAGGATAGGTGCCGGGAGGCTATGGATGTATGCAGGACGGTTGACCCCGTGGACATAAACGTGGGTAAATCCCGCATTGTGGCATGTCATCTTTACGGATCGCTATAGTTCATGACTGGCTTGTATCCATGGGCGGGGCCGAGCGGGTCCTCGGGGAACTATTGCGCTGCTATCCAGATGCGGACCTTTTTGCATTGGTGGATCAGCTTTCTGAAAAGGAGCGGGGCTTTATACGTGAGAGGTCTGTCAAAACCTCTTTTATAAACCGCCTGCCGTTTGTAAAGACCAATTACCGCAAGTTTCTGCCGCTCATGCCCTTTGCGGTCGAGCAATTCGATCTGGCCGGGTATGATATTGTGATCTCAAGCTCGCATGCCATAGCAAAGGGTGTTATCACCGGGCCGGATCAGCTTCATATATCGCTTTGCTATTCTCCCATGCGCTATGCCTGGGATTTGCAGGGCCAGTATCTCAAGACATCGGGTCTTGGTGCACCTTGCGCGCTGCTGGCCAGATTGATGTTGCACAGGATCAGGCTGTGGGATGCGTGCGCTGCGAACCGTGTGGATCGCTTCGTCGCCATATCGCACTTTATAAAGAGGCGCATCCATAAGGCGTACAGGAGGGAGGCGGAGGTTATATATCCCCCTGTGGATGCGGACTTGTTTCGCATGGGCGGACAAAGGGAGGGGTTTTATCTTGCGGCCTCGCGTCTTGTGCCGTATAAAAGGACGGATCTGATTGTCAAGGCTTTTTCGGCCATGAAGGACAGGCGGCTAGTGGTTATCGGAGATGGGCCGGAGGCCTCTCCCTTAAGGCGGCTTGCCGGTCCAAACGTCAAGATGCTCGGCTGGGTGGACCGTGCAACGCTGGTTGATTACATGCAGCGCGCCAAGGCCTTTGTGTTCGCCGCCGAAGAGGATTTCGGCATAGCCCCGCTTGAGGCCCAGGCCTGCGGCACGCCCGTGATAGCCTTTGGAAAGGGCGGGGTTTGCGAGACCGTGAGGGGTCTCGACGACCCATGTCCAACCGGCGTTTTTTTTGATGCGCAGGATGCGGGCTCCATCGTGGATGCGGTGAAAAGATTTGAAAGAGAGTCGGGACGCATCATGGACGCGGCCTGCAGGGAAAACGCCATGAGGTTTTCATCCGAGCGCTTCAGGGCCGAGTTTGCCGCGTTTGTCGGCAGGGCCTGGGCTGAATTCAAGGACGATGGAGGCCTCGCGGCATGAAAGTCCTTATCACCGGGGCCAATGGTTTTGTCGGCGGTTATCTGACCGGGCGGCTTGGGCATGAGTGCGTGCCGCTTTCCATTAACGGGGATCCAGTAGACATCAGGGATGGCGGTTCTCTTCGCGCAGCCGTTAAAGACATAGGCCCTGACGCCGTTATCCACCTGGCGGCCCAGAGCTTTGTGCCCGAGTCGTTCAGGGACCCAAGGATGACCTTCGATGTCAATTTTTTCGGCACGCTCAACCTCCTTTGTGCCTTAAAAGAAGCGGGTTACAAGGGCAGGATGATCTATGTCGGCTCTGGCGACACCTATGGTCTTGTGCAGCCCGAGAGATTTCCGATCTTGGAAGATATGCCGCTTATGCCTAGAAGCCCCTACGCCGTAAGCAAGGTTGCGGCCGAGGCCCTTTGCTGGCAGTGGAGCCAGACAGAAGGATTCAGCATCGTCATGGCCAGGCCGTTTAATCATATCGGTCCCGGTCAGCCAGAACATTTTGTGGTTTCAAGCCTGGCGAAGCAGGTCACTGAGATAAAACTCGGTTTAAAAGGGCCTGTGATAGAGACGGGGAACATCGATGTCACGCGCGATTTTACCGATGTCCGCGATGTCGCACGGGCCTACGGCCTGCTCCTCGAGCTCGGGAAAAACGGCGGGATTTATAATGTTTGTTCAGGCATTGAGCGCTCCATCCGTTGGATATTGACAAGGCTTATGGAGATCGCGGGCGTTGAGGCGCGGATCGTCCATGATCCGTCCCGCGCGAGGGCCGTGGAACAGCCAAGGGTATGCGGAAGCCATGAAAAATTGACCAATGACACCGGTTGGGCGCCGGGGATACCATTTGATGATACGTTGCGCGACATTTTAAATTACTGGGAAGGGAGTCTTTTATGAAGCGGGCATTGATTACTGGCGTAACAGGCCAGGATGGGGCATATCTTTCACAGTTTTTGCTCAATAAAGGCTATCAGGTCTTCGGTCTTATCGCAAGGCGCGGTTCAGACACACTGTGGCGTCTTCGTGAGCTTGGGGTCATCGACCGCATCGAGCTTATAGACGGGGACATGCTTGACCTGTCATCTCTTATCAGGGCGATGGAGGCCTCGCGGCCGGATGAGGTCTACAACCTGGCGGCCCAGAGCTTTGTCCATACATCCTGGAAGCAGCCCATACTTACCGCGCAGGTGACAGGCATGGCCGCGGTAAATGTGCTTGAGGCCGTAAGGCTCACCAACCAAAAGGCGAGATTCTACCAGGCCTCCACCAGTGAGATGTTTGGCAAGATCAGGGAGCCCGTCCAGAGCGAGCAAACACCGTTTTATCCAAGAAGCCCTTACGGGGTCTCAAAGCTCTTTGCCCACTGGATGACGATAAACTACAGAGAGAGCTTTGGCATGCACTGTTCGTCCGGCATCCTGTTCAATCACGAATCCCCGCTCCGCGGCCTTGAATTTGTGACAAGAAAGGTCACGGATTCGGTCGCCAGGATAAAATTGGGTAAACAAAAGGAACTCCGTCTGGGGAATATAGATTCAAAGCGGGACTGGGGCTATGCCGGAGATTATGTGAGGGCCATGTGGCTGATGCTCCAGCAGCATGAGCCCGACGACTATGTTATCGCCACCGGAAGGACCACGACCGTAAGGGATATGTGCCGGTTAGCCTTTGAATATGCAGGGTTGGATTATCGGGATTATGTGGTGACGGACGAGAAATTTTGCAGGCCCGCCGAGGTGGATGTATTGATCGGCAATCCTGCAAAGGCAAAGGCCAGGCTTGGATGGGAGGCCTCGACAGGTCTGGAGGAATTGATCGCCATGATGGTGGATGCGGACATGAGGCGCGTGGAAAGGGAGCGAGGGGCCGCTAATCCCTGGCCCTAGGGGAGGCTATTTGGTATTTCTTGATCTTGTATCCTATCTGGCGCTGAGTAAGCCCGAGGGCCCTGGCCGCCCTTGCCTGTATCCAGTTGTTCCGCGTAAGCGCATCTTCTATCTCGCGGCGTTCTATCTCATATAGAGACAAGGGGGCGCGTCCGGCGGCGGGCGCGCCTAAAACGCAAGTCTCATCGCCCGACATAAATGACGGTATGTCGCTTGGCTGGATACAATCGCCGTCGGCCATTATCACCAGGCGTTCGATGAGATTCTGCAGCTCCCTTACGTTCCCGGGCCAGTTATATGCAATCAAAAGGCCGAGGACATCCTTTGAGAGCCGCACGTTTCTGCCGTTCAATCTGTTGCTCTCTCTTACAAAGTGTTCCACGAGCGGAGGGATGTCCTCCCTCCGGCTTCTAAGCGGGGGCAGCACTATGGGTATGACGTTTAAACGGTAATACAAATCCGCCCTGAAGTTTCCGTCGTTCACGGCCTGATCCAGGCTCCTGTTTGTCGCCGCTATTAGGCGCACATCCACCGTGACCGTACGGGTCGCTCCCAAGGGCTCGAACTGCTGCTCCTGAAGCACGCGCAGGAGTTTTGCCTGGAGCGAAAGCGGCAACTCCCCTATTTCGTCAAGAAACAGCGTACCGCTGTCGGCCAGCTCGAAACGTCCCTTTTTTCTGGCGGCCGCCCCTGTGAACGCCCCCTTTTCATGGCCGAAGAGCTCGCTTTCCAGTAGGGTCTCGGGGACTGCGGCGCAGTTTATTTTTATGAACGGACATTCCTGTCTCGGGCTTGCCTGATGGATCGCCCTTGCAATGAGCTCCTTGCCGGTGCCGGACTCTCCGAGTATCAAGACCGTGGCCCGCGTCGGCGCCACTTTTTCTACGGCCAGGAGCACTTCGTGCATGGCCTTGGAGCTGCCTATGATATTGTGGCGCGCGTATCTTCCCTTGAGTTCGGCCT
>JAJYLJ010000141.1 GCA_021787835.1 Deltaproteobacteria bacterium
CCCGCGCTCATGAAAAGGTTCTTGGGGACCTGCTCGAAAAAAAACTGAACGAAATATACGTTCATTATCACATCTCCCGGACGATAGGCTCCGCGCTTGATCTGCGTGATATGCTTCAGCAGGTCATCGGCATTGTCAAAAAAGCCCTCCCTATCGAACGCATATCGGTTTATCTCTTAGACGAACGCAGAGAAAAGCTCGAACTCGTTTTTTACAGCGGCCTCGAACCGGACCGGCCCACGGCAATCGCCATTGGACAAGGCACCCCCGGAAGGATCGTTGAAACCGGGGAGCACGTTCATATTCACGACCTTTCCGTGTTTTACGATACCCTCAATGATTTTATCCACTATCCCGGGGAGGAAAAGAAAGACGGTTCCTATATCGGCATTACCCTCAAAGCACACAATCTGACCATCGGCGTCATCGGCATGGACAACTCATCCAAGTACGGGCTCACCGTGGACGATATGGATTTTTTGGCCATCCTGTCGCACCAGCTTGCCGCAGGCATTGAGAAGGCGCTCCTCTTTGAAAAAATTCAGCGGATCTCCCAGCATGACGGACTTACCGGTCTGTATAATTACCGGATGTTCCAGGAAAGGCTGTTGCAGGAAATAAGCAGACGGGGCAGGACGAAAAAACCGCTCTCTCTCATGATGCTCGATATCGATCACTTCAAACAGTATAACGACAACCATGGTCATCAGGCCGGAGATGCAGTCCTGAAGGAACTATCAAGAATTATTACCAGCCAGACCCGGTGCCATACCATCGATACCTGCTGCCGCTATGGCGGCGAGGAATTCGCCGTGATTATGCCGGGACTGGAACTGCAGCAGGCAGTCAAAGTGGCCAGTCGGCTCATGAAAGCGGTCGAAAATGCCGTCTTTATGATCACGGAAAAGAAACTTCAGAGCAAGGTGACCGTCAGCATCGGCGTTGCCTCGGTCGCCGGGGCTGAAGAGATATTCCCCGAGGAGTTTATCAAGAAAGCCGATGATGCCCTCTATCTTTCAAAAAGAAACGGCAGAAATCAGGTGAGTTACGTCACCAGCTGACAGTGAACTGACGACAACCCTTCCTGCTGTTGCAGCACGTCAGACCACACGCGCGTTCTCTTCCCAGTCTGTCTCAGCTGTTATCATGCCCCGTGTTCAAAAATCCCTGTTATTTTCTTTCTCTGTACTTTTTCGAGTTCGCGTCGTTCCGGCTGACAGAAAATCCAGTTTACATTCCCGGTCTGATTCTTTCTTCCGCGATGCAACGATATTTTCTATTGAAGTGAAGGGATCAAGCGCGGTTTCATTTGTTGTCACGCCGATTCAACAGATCGGCGGAGTGTGAGGCTTGACATTTCTGAGAAGGTTCATGCAGATAGTTCGGACTTTCCAGGACCCGGTCGATCGCCTCGACTACTGCGGTTTCTATCATGACCCAAGGGGACCCGATTTCTTTCTCTTCATTGACCTCGACATAATAATGAGGAGGGAGGAAATTGAGGGCGATTGCAGCAATATCGTCTATGCATCGTTGACAACTGCAAACATTGCGATACCGTTCCTTAAGCAACTTGTCCATTACAGCTACGACTCTCTCATAGTTGGCATTTCGCACATTGCAGTTCATAACGGCCCCAGTGAATATCTAAAATATAAATTGTAAATTACGTTGCAAAATAAATACCAAATAAAATTGTTGCATTTTACCATTACTTTTCATGCAATTATGGTCTCACTCATAACCGGGGAAAAATCACTTCATGAGCATTACCGAGCAAATTGAGCGAAAACCACCAGCGGACGTGTCAAGCCCATTCTTAGTTGAAATTCGGTAGCGGCTCCTTGGTGACTGCCTCAGGCAACCACTGCCTCCTTTCCGATTCCCTGGCCCGTCACTCGCTGCACCTCGCGCTGTAGTGCAACCCTGAGCATTGAAAGATGTCGATAGCCATTGACCCGGTTCAAGCGCGGCTCAATGTTCAGCAGCGCCGTCGCCACCCATCGCTGCTTTTGATTGCTGTTTCTCCAACGGTCCACTTTGTCCGTCCGCTGACCGATCAGGGCGTTGACGGACTCCATCATGTTCGTCGTAGAAAAGCTTTTCCGAAGCTCTTTGGCCATGCCCAGACGGTGGAGTGTGAGGGTTTCCTCGAAGCCTTCCTCCAAGCTGGTTACAGCCGACTCATTGATCAGCCGAAGCTCTTTTTTGATCGTCTGGAGGGCTACCTTGGCCTCTCCGTAGCCATCCTTCGCGTATGCCCGGCGCATCTTGTCCCGAAATGCCGGCTGCAGATCGTTCCGAAGGTAATCCACCACGTTCTCCCGCTTATGCCACTGGCACCGCTGTACGATCCCATGGGCACCGAAAACATCCTGGATGGCTTTTCGGAATCCTTTTGCGCCGTCAAGAATGCACAGCAATCCGTTATCGTACTTGAGTCCCCGGTCTATCAGACCGTTCAAAAAGTCTTTGGTGACTCTGGCATTCTCTGCGCCGCTCTGAACGAACCCCAGTGGTATCTTCTCGCCGCCGATGGTCACGCCAAGGGACATGATGAGTTCATCATCACCGAAGGCTTTCCCATCCATGACCAGAGCGACGAAATCGTATCCTCCCAGAGGTCGTTCCTGGAGCTCTTGAAGCTTCTCAAGCGTTGCCCGGATGAACTTTCGCGACACCGTCGAGGAACTTAAGGAGAACGCCTCGGGTATCAGCTCGGCGCATTCCCGATAGTTCTTGCAGCTGATCCCATACAGTACCCGCTTGAGGACTTTCTCGTCTATCCCGGCCGACGGCTGATGAAGCTGTGTATAGGATGGGTTCGGTACCTCTTTTTTCTTGATCGTGTCCCGTACCCGCGTGTACTGGATCGGTATCCTCTGATCATGCAGGCATATAGATCCCTGCTGGCTGCCCCAACGGTCATGGCCGGGGAGGCCGGTCCGTCCGTACCGTTCACCTGCCAACTGACGAACATTGTTTTCTATCATATCCAGCGCATGCATCAATGCCAGAGGCAACATCTGTTGGATTGCCGCTACCTTGGCGTCGATGCCGAGCGCCCCATACTCTTGTAGCGTCTTTATTGCCGCGCCTTCCGCCTTTTTGACCTTGCCATTCTTTTTGATCTGTACTATTCTTCCCATAACGGCTCCTCTCTCGGTAATGGTTTTGTCCTCGAAAACGAAACGTTACCATTGTAGGAGCCGCTACTTAAAATTTCAACTAACTATAACACTCATTCCCTCAAGGATGAGGCTGTGCAGTGGCTCCTCGAAAACGGCATCGAGCCGGTGCAGGTGATTTCCGGATATTTCAACGACGACGGGACCGAGCTCAATCCCGACCTGGTCCCGAAACCGGGCTTGTGCCTGACGTGCAAAAAGGACAATGCAGGCGGGAAAGAAGAGATTCTCTGCACCCTCAACCGAAATGATCAAAGGGATGAAAAAAATTTCGAGTGCGATGCCTATGAACCGAAGGAATAGAGAGACGCTTACCCCCTCCCGTATTCGCGCCTTCCGTAAAAAAATCTACAACCACTTCTCCGAACACGGCCGCGTCCTTCCCTGGCGGAAAAATATCAATCCCTATCGCGTGCTGGTCTCGGAGATCATGCTCCAACAAACGCAGGTAGAGCGGGTCATCGAAAAGTACCACGAGTTCCTTGCAGCGTTTCCCGATTTCCCATCTCTCGCAAAAGCGCCGCTTCCCCGGCTGCTCCGGATCTGGTCCGGTTTGGGCTATAACCGCCGGGCGCTTGCTTTGAAGGCGCTTGCCCAAAAAGTCGTCGATGAACACCAGGGCAGGGTGCCGTCGGAACGTGAGCTGCTTCTGGCGCTCCC
Source organism: Deltaproteobacteria bacterium (assembly GCA_021787835.1). Lineage (GTDB taxonomy): Bacteria > Desulfobacterota > Dissulfuribacteria > Dissulfuribacterales > Sh68 > JAJYLJ01. The sequence continues at coordinate 3,849 of JAJYLJ010000141.1, forward strand.
GGGCATCGGGCCCTATACAGCCGGCGCTGTCTGTGCCTTTGCTTTTAACAAACCGGTGGTTTTCATGGACACGAATATCCGGCGCGTGTATA
>JAJYLJ010000142.1 GCA_021787835.1 Deltaproteobacteria bacterium
TCATAAAACAGATCTTCATATAATTTTTCACCAGGCCTGAGTCCCGTAAATACGATAGGGATGTCGGTATAAGGCGCAAGGCCCGCAAGACGGATGATTTGTTCGGCCATATCGAGTATTTTAACAGGCTCTCCCATGTCAAGGACAAATATCTCGCCCCCATGCCCAAGTGCCGATGCCTGTAATACCAGCTGACATGCCTCGGATGTAGTCATAAAATATCTTTTAATCTCCGGATGCGTAACGGTAACCGGGCCCCCGCCTGCCACCTGCCGCTTGAAAAGCGGCACAACAGAGCCTGACGACTCCAGCACGTTTCCAAACCTCGTTATTATAAAGGCTGTATCTGAATAATTATTGAGATTCTGACAGTATATCTCGGCTATACGCTTTGTCGCCCCCATTATACTGGTTGGGTTCACCGCCTTGTCCGTGGATATCAAAATGAATTTGGCTACCCCCGTCTCGGAAGAGACGTCAGCTATATTTTTGGTTCCGAACACATTGGTCTCGATACCTGCCTTCGGATTTTTTTCCACCATTGGCACGTGTTTGTAAGCCGCTGCGTGGAATACCACAGACGGCCTTTCCGCCTTGAATATCTTAAGCAGGCCGCCTCTATCCCTTACATCAGACAGTATGGGCTTGATATCTAAATCGGGATATTGCTCCCTCAAAGTCATCTCTATCTGATAAAGTCCGAATTCGCTGTTATCCAGGAGTATTATCCTCTCAGGATTGATCGACGCTATCTGGCAACAAAGTTCGCTGCCTATCGAACCTCCGGCGCCGCTTACGGCTATTACTTCACCGGCTATCTGATCCCTCACATCCTTACGGTCAAGCCTTACAGGCTCCCTGCCCAGGAGGTCTTCGGTTGTAATGTCGCGCATAGCGCTGATCATAACCTTGCCGGTCAAAAGACCTTGTATGGAAGGCAAGGTGCGGCATGGGACATTCGCTTCGCGGCACAACTCAGTGACGCGTTTAACAACATTCGGGGCGGCGGAAGGTATTGCAAGAAGGACCATTTCTATATCAAGCCTGGGCACTATCTGCGGCAGGTCTCTGATGCGCCCCAATACGCGCACCCCCAGGATTTCCTTGCCAGCCTTCAGGCGGTCGTCATCTAAAAACCCAACAGGGAAATACGCCCTCTGATCTTTCCTGGCAAGCCCCCTCATAAGCGCCTCTCCGCCCCTTCCCGAGCCGATCACCAAGGTCCTGAGACCATCCCTGCAATAAGAGGTCATGCCCTCTGTATAAAGGCGGTATAGCGCCCTGCCTCCTGATAAAAAAATCGCAAGCAGCAGAGGATCGAGAATAAACACGCCCTTATGCGGCACATCCTGAAATTTTAGGGCGGTAATTATGGCGCAGGCCAAAAACACAGCCTTTATTATCCGTAGCAGGTCGGAAAGGGAAATGAATCTTGCTATTATCCGATCCAGTCTGAAATAAAAAATCGAGCCTGTCTGGATGGCAAGTATAAACGGAAACATCTTTATCGCTGCTTCATAATCCGTCACGGAAGGGTTTAAATCCATGCTTATCATGACAGACAGAAACCATGCCGCGGTCATAGCTATGATATCATAAAAAAATATGACCGCACGGACCCACACCCATCTGTGGCTCAGCAGATATAATCTTATACGCCTTAAAATATGTCTCATGTCTATATATTAATATTGATATTGTTTTTTATCAGATCATTTTTCCGGAATATAAACTTTTGCCAATATATATCAATAGTTGATGTCAAGATCAAATAAATAATCGTCACAAAAACGATTACATACCATTTTGCAGCATCATACGGTAAAAAACAACCAGAAATTCCAGTGAACACCATAAAAAAATACTCAAGGATTGCGGTCTTTTTATGGCCATATCCCATCTGGATCAAACGTTGATAGTAGTGTTCACGATGGGCCTTCCATATCTTCTCGCCCCTTAAGAGCCTTTTCAGCAAGGTCAATGTTGTGTCTACAATAAAGGGTGAAAATATGAGAAAAGGGGTCCACAACGACCAAATGCCTTTTTGCCAGCCGATAAGACCTACCGCCCCGGACAGGAAACCAAGGAAAGTCGACCCTGCGTCACCCATAAAGATACGGGCCGGATGGAAATTATAGGTCAAGAAAGCGGCCGCGCTGGATGCGACAACCAGGTTTGCCATACAAAAACCGGTATCGCCCGACATGAAAGCTGCCAGGGCATAGAACCCAAAACCTGATACGGCCATGCCGCCGGCAAGACCATCCGAGCCGTCCATAAAATTAAAGAGGTTTGTCATCCAACTTATGGCGAGCACTGCGGCGAATGCGGCATAGATGTTGATTGCGGGCCAGAGGGTCAGACCGACAAACAGACCCGCCAAAACAATATGAACCGGCAGCCGGTATCCTGCATGAAGGCCTTTTATGTCATCCAGCAGCGATATCGCGGCAAGCGCCGCCGCCGGAATCAATACATGAAACGCCGAGCCGTCGGCCAGCACGCCCCAGCCCGCTGTAACGCCGGCTATAATCCCAAGACCGCCGCTTCTTGGCACCGCCTCGCTGTGAAGTGAGCGGGCGCAGGGAGAGTCTATGGCGACATTGGCCGCCCCGCTGCGGAGCATCCATTTTATGATAAGATAGGCCGCAAAAAAGGCTATCGGAATACAAACCCACTCGATCTTCATTTACGTTTTTGGTTTGTATGCCAAGCTGCAGTATCTTGCAATCCCGACCATACAGAATAAGGCGGAGTCCAATTTAATTCCTTCCGTATAAGCGAACTGTCAATAACCAGGGAGCCTATGACGCGTTCGGCGTCGTCTCTTCTTTTCAACAATCCGGCCACAGACCTTATAGTATTGGGGCTGCACGGAAAGAGACGCGCCTTTTTGCCAAGCGCCTTTGCCAAAAGGCGCACTAGCTCATGCGTGGACAGGTCTTGTCCGTCACTGACAAGAAAGGTATTGGTTTCTGATATGGGGCGGCCTATCAGCCTGGCGACGAGATCAGCGAAATTCGAGACATTTAAAAGGCTCCTGCGGTTTCTTACCGATGACAGAGGGAGCGGCACGCCCATATCAATCAGCCTGACAAGACGCGACATATTCCCCTTTACCCCCGGGCCGTATATCATGGGCGGGCGTAGTATGACGGCCTTCATGCCCGAACCTGCCGTAACGGCATGGACGCATTGTTCGGCCCTTAATTTCGATGTCGCATAGTCTCCCACAGGGGCAGGGATGTCCTTTTCGCTAAAGGGCCTAAAAGCGCTAGTTTCTCCATGGACTTTAACAGTGCTCACATAGATAAAAAGCCTGACCCCTGACGATGCCGCCATCTTGCAGAGCCGCTCCGTACCTTGCGTGTTGACCCTGTAAAACTCCCTCGCCTGATCTTTCCCACCGTTTACTGTATGCGCCTTTCCAGCCAAATGCACAACCGCATCCACCCCGGCGAGCGCGCAAGACCAGTCTGTATCCGGACCGATATCACCAACGGCCACAAGCTCATTTGGCCGGAAAGGCGCATGTGTTGCGTGCATGGAAACACCCCTTATGGCTCCACGCACAAATACATCCATGTCTTTAAGCCTTTTCAATACGGCCTGTCCCGCAAAGCCGTTTACACCCGTAATCAAAATATTTTTCATTCAGATAAACCTCTAAAGGTTCCCTGTAATTATCAAGACTTTTTATAGCCTAATCCATATGCTATGCTTGTTACAAGTCTTAGAATGTTTAATGATATTCTTGCTTATATAATGGAGGTGCCGCCATGATCAAAGTCTCTAAATCAGACAGCCCAAGGGGCGCAATCCTGCAACGGGACAAAAAGACCTACGCCATAGTGCCGCGTACGCCCGTAGGTATCGTGAGCCCGGATGTCCTTGATAAGATCTCCGAGGTGGT
>JAJYLJ010000143.1 GCA_021787835.1 Deltaproteobacteria bacterium
AACCAAACTCTGCCTTGCGGCGATAAACATAAAGGCATTTGAAATGGGCATGGAGATAGCTTCTTCATAGATGAGACCTGAGCAACCAGCCCTCAAAAGCATCCTTGAAGGCATGTTGCTGGCCGCCGCAAGGCCGCTCAACGCAAGACAGCTGGCTGACATGCTCCCTGAATTCAGCAAAGACGCCATACTCTCTGGCCTTAAGATACTCCAAAGGGAATATGAAGATGAAAGGCGAGGCCTCGAATTGAAGGAGGTGGCGGGCGGCTGGCGCATGCAATCCAGGGCTGAGATCAAAGACTGGATCTTGAGGCTCAAGGAATCGGTCCCGGCAAGACTTGGCCGCTCATCCCTCGAAACCCTCGCCATCATCGCATACAAACAGCCTGCCACCAAGGCCGAAATAGACCGCATAAGGGGCGTTGACTCCGGAGGACCCGTAAGGCTGCTGCTGGACAGGAAGCTTATAAGGACGGCCGGGAGGAAAGATGTTCCAGGCCGCCCTCTGCTCTATGGCACTACGCACAGATTTCTTGAAGTCTTTGAACTTAAAGATCTATCCGACCTTCCTTCTCCAGCCGAACTATCCGATCTTGACGGCGCAAAGGGGCTTCCGCTTTTCAAGAAGCCCGGCGGGGAATGACCAGCGGATGTATACCTGAAGGTGAGAAACAGTTTCATCCCTTGCCAATATCACAACGGCATAAAGGGGCTTTCAAACCTGACGGCAGGCTCTAGCTCCATTTCTATCTCCATGAGCCTGTTGTATTTGGCTATGCGCTCGCTACGGCTTGCCGAACCCGTCTTTATCTGGCCGCCGTCCATCGCTACCGTAAAATCGGCTATAAAATCGTCCTCAGTCTCGCCTGAACGGTGTGAGACCACAAAACGCCAGCCCGCGGCCCTGCACATACGTATGGCATCCACCGTTTCACTTATGGTGCCTATTTGATTGAGCTTTATAAGCGCCGCATTGGCAGCCTTGCCCTTGATGCCCTTTTCAATAAATTCCGTGTTGGTCACAAAGATATCGTCGCCGACTATCTGGATATCCTCCCCCATCCTCTCCGTAATCAAGGCAAAGCCGTCCCAGTCGTCCTCGGCGAGGCCGTCTTCTATTGAGACGATAGGATACTTTTTAACCAGGTCCGCGAAGAGCTCAACCATGTCTGCGCTTGTCTTTTCGCCGCCGCCTGAGCGATCAAGTATGTATTTGCCACCCTTGAAAAAAGAACTGGCGGCCGGATCAAGGGCTATGGCCATATCTTCGCCGGGCCTGTAGCCGGCGCGCTCCATGGCGGCCACTATCAGCTCGCATGGCTCTTCGTTGCTCTTTAAATTCGGCGCAAAGCCACCCTCATCGCCAACAGAGGTGGCATAACCCCTCTCCTTTAGGACCGCCTTAAGCGCATGGAACGTCTCGGCGCTGTACCTCAAGGCCTCTCTAAACGTTGGGGCACCCACCGGCACTATCATGAATTCCTGAAAGTCCACGCTGCAATCGGCGTGTTTGCCGCCATTTAAGACATTAAGCATCGGCATTGGGATGCGGTTTGCACATGCGCCCCCGAGGTACTGATAAAGCGGGAGGCCCACACTTTCAGCCGCGGCCCTTGCAGCCGCCATCGAGACCGACAGTATGGCGTTCGCCCCCAGATTGCCCTTGTTCGGCGTGCCGTCCAGTTCTATCATGATCCTGTCTATCTCTTGCTGCATAGTGGCGTCCATATCCATTAACTGCGGCGCTATCATCTCCTCCACGTTGGCTACGGCCCTCAACACCCCCTTGCCGTCATACCTCGATTGATCCCTGTCCCTCAACTCGATGGCCTCATTTTCACCGGTCGACGCGCCGGATGGGACCGATGCAACCCCCAAGCTGCCATCCTCAAGGGCTACAAATGTCCGAATCGTGGGGTTCCCTCTTGAATCCAATATCTCCATGGCCCTGATCTCTACAATCCTGCTCATTCACCCCTCCTTAACCCTGGTCTATTTATATTTCTCGTTTATAATGAGTTTGAACCCAAGTCAATCTAAAAAAAGGAAAACCGATGTGCCAGTCAGACGTTTATCTCCTGAAAAACGGAAAGGAAGAAGAGCTCATGCGGGATGTCATACTGGTTGAACCGTGCCCTGAAGGGGTGAGAATCCAGGGTTTTTTCGAACCCCCCAGGGTCATAAACGCCAAGATATCAAGGATCGACCTGCTGAAGCACAAGGTGATCCTTACGTCTGATGAATAGACAGGGGCCGCCGTGTCTAAAGCATGGCGGAAACGCGCAACCTATCCCCACTACCATACAAGACAATCGCACAACTCCGAATCAGAACCGGCCACGGCCGGTTGTGCAAAGGTCTTTGCATGTTAAATTAACAACAACATCTTAATACTAAAGAGGCCCTATAAATGACCGAGCTTGAAAAATTCAGGGTGCTGTTGCCCCATTTGATAGAACACAACCACGAACATACAAAAGAACTCTTGAAATGGGCGAAGGCCCTTGACGAGGCGGGTAATCCCGATGCAGCATCCGCCGTCAGAAAGGCGTTTTTATCGGCCGAAGAGGTGACGCGGCAATTAAAGACAGCTCTCGATCTGGCCGGAGGACCCGTCTCTGGCCACGAGAAGGCGCGCCATCATCACGAGCACTAAAGGAAATATATGAGATACATAAGCACCAGAGGCGGGATTGAACCCATATCATTCAAGGAATCTGTGATGATGGGGCTTGCCACTGACGGAGGGCTTATCCTCCCAGAGAGGCTCCCTGCGGTTGTGGATGAGCCTGTAATCAAAAAATGGGAGGCCCTCAGCTACCCTGAGCTTGCCTGTGAGGTCATGTCCCTCTTTATAGACGATATCGGGCGCGCGGATCTCAAGGCCATGATAGACAAGGCCTATCAAGGCTTTGACACCCCTGAGGTCGCCCCTCTTGTCAAGGTCGGCGGGATATACATCCTTGAGCTCTTTCACGGCCCTACCCTTGCGTTTAAAGACATCGCTCTCCAGCTGCTTGGAAATCTCTTTTCATACCTTTTAAAGAAACGGAATGAAAAAATGAACATCCTGGGGGCGACTTCGGGAGACACAGGCAGCGCCGCCATCTATGGGGTCAAGGGCAAAGACAACATCAATATCTTTATCCTCCACCCTCACGGCAGGGTAAGTCCTATCCAGGCCCTCCAGATGACGACCGTGCCTGATAAAAACGTCTTTAATCTGGCGATAGAAGGGACATTTGACGACTGTCAGGCAATCGTCAAGGCCATATTCAATGACCTGCCCTTTAAATCAAGATACAGGCTTGGTGCGATCAATTCCATAAACTGGGCGCGCGTTCTGGCCCAGGTGGTCTATTATGTCTATTCATTTTTGTGGCTAAAAAAGAAAGAAGGCGCAGACAGTGTGGATTTCTCTGTCCCGACAGGAAACTTCGGGGACATCTTCGCCGGATACGTGGCAAGCAAGGTCATCGCTCCGCATATATCAAAGCTTATCCTTGCCACCAATGAAAACAACATCCTCACCCGTTTTATCGTGGAGGGTCGCTATAAGATCGCGCAAAGGGTCATCCCGACCGTAAGCCCGTCCATGGACATCCAGATCGCAAGCAATTTCGAACGCTACATCTATTATCTCTTTGGACAGGACCCCAAAAGGGTGAAAAAAGCCATGGAGCAGTTTGAAAAAACCGGCGAGATCGCCTTCAACACTGATGAAATGGCCATGGCAAGACAGGATTTTGACTCTGTATCAACAAACCAGACCGAGACCATCCGCACCATAAAGGAGATATATGAAGAGACAGGCTATGTGCTTGACCCGCACACGGCAGTAGGCGTCAGGGCGGCAAAGAAGGCCGGTGGCGGCAAAGACAGGCCCATGGTATGTCT
>JAJYLJ010000144.1:0-1455 GCA_021787835.1 Deltaproteobacteria bacterium
CGCCAAGACCTACATAGATTCCGATGGCTCCACAATCATCGAAGGTTTTTGCAGCGACGTGACAGCGAGGAAACAGGCGGAGGAGGAGCAAAGCAGGATCAAGGAGCAGCTCGAAAAGAGCGTGGCCGAGCGAACCGCGGAGCTGTCGAATTACATCAGAGAGCTTGAGCAGCAAAACATGCAGGAGTCGCTCCTGCTGGAAATGGGGGAACTTCTTCAGGTATGTCATAGCACCTGCGAATCCTACGCAATTATCTCCAAGTATGCCGGCCTCCTCTTTCCGGATTACAGCGGGGCATTGTTTCTTTTTGATAACACTGGAAGATGGCTCAAGGAGGCGGTTTCATGGAACTCCCCTGACGATACCAAAACAGAATTCGGCCATGATGAATGCTGGGCGCTCAAGCGAGGGAAGCTATACAGCGTATGCGATGAAGGCAAACAGCTCTTATGCGGCCATGTCCAGTCACGGAAACACGCGTATCTATGCGCCCCCCTTATCACTCAGGGCAAGGTCTTTGGTCTCCTGTACATCCAGATGCAGTCAAGCAGTAGCAGGGAGTGCAAGGCTAAGGTGGAAGCTACATATATATATGGGGGGGGGGGTCGCTGGTTACCGCCTTCACCGATCATCTCGGCTTGTTTTTGGCCAAGCTGAAGCTTCAGGATAGGCTAAGAGAACAATCAATGAGAGACCCACTCACCGGCCTTTACAATCGGCGTTTCATGGAGGAGTTTGCCGAAAAAGAAATCAGCAGGATCAAGCGCTACCATACCCAGTTATCGCTTATTATGCTCGATGTGGACCACTTTAAAAAATTTAACGATACCTATGGACACGATGCCGGGGATCTGGTGTTAAAGGAAATCGCAGACTTTTTAAGGAAGCACTGCCGGGAGAGCGACGTGGCCTGCCGTTATGGCGGCGAGGAATTTGTCACCCTCCTGCCAAACTGTTCCTTGGACGACGCTATAATTATGGCCCAAGGACTTTGCAAAAAGGTAAGAGAACAGGTGCGCGTCCCTTACCGTAATGAAATCCTCTCCGTGACTATCTCCATGGGGGTTGCCTCTTGCCCGACCCATGGGTCAAGTATTGGCGAGGTTCTGAAGGCCGCTGACAACGCCCTCTACGAGGCAAAGAGCGAGGGGCGTGATAGGGTTACGGCGGCTAAAGGTTAGCTCAACGGGCAGATAGCTTGACAAACATCGACCATGCGCCAGTAATATTTTTATATTTGTATTTGGGAATAAATAATTTCCCAAAAATACAATTAAAATTTTCCATTTTATGACTTGACAATGCGGCCTATTTATTATTTATATTGTTAGTTGCCTAAGCAATTAATTGATAATTAATTAATTATAATTTAAAAATATGGTTTTCAAATTTTTGATGTGAAAATGGAGGCATTTTAGAATGCAGTAATAAAATAAAAAAGAAGGACAGGGAAA
>JAJYLJ010000144.1:1555-3875 GCA_021787835.1 Deltaproteobacteria bacterium
GCCGCCATTTCGGGTGCCACTGTGAGTGACGGCACCAATTTGGTATCCACTGACACGAACGGGGCATATACCTTAAACGAACCAGCAGGGAATTACACGCTGAATGTATCTAGCGGCGGCTATCTCACCACCTATCAGATCACCACAGTGACTTCAAGCGGCACTTCCACAGTAAATTGGGCCTTAACCAACGCATATGGCAGTCAGCCCGTACCGGCCAGCGGTATGGCCTATACAATCCTGGCGTGGAATGATCTTGGCATGCACTGTGATCAGGATGATTATTCCTACTTTTGTGTGCTGCCTCCATTCAACACCCTGCATGTGCAGGTGATCAGGCGCTCTGACGATGCCAGTCTCATCATGAGCGGCATTACAGTGAGCTATACCTTTCCCAAGAAGACAAATTCCACCCTTCATACCAACTTCTGGACCTATGCGGCGCAGTATGGATGGAATGTGCCGCCGAATATCGGCATTACCGGTACGCCTCTTGCCGGGAACATGGCCCCGGATGCGAATAACCTGAGCTGGGTGGCGACCGGAATACCTATCACTCCATATGACGATGACGGCACGTGGGACCCATATGGCACCGCCGCCATAACGGTAAAGGACGGCAGCGGTAATGTCCTTCAGACCGCCAACGTGGTGGCCCCTGTCTCCACCGAGATGATGTGCAGCAATTGCCATGGCACCACCAATCCGCAGCTTGACATTCTGCAAAAGCATGACGCATACAACGGCACCACCCTTGCCGCCGACCAGGCCAATGGCATAGTGCATGCCTGTTCCGAGTGCCATTCCGACAATGCGCTCGGCGCTCCCGGCCAGGCAGGTGTAGAGAGCCTGTCCCTTGCCATGCACAACTTCCACAAGGACAAAATGACCTATACCAGCGCAGCGGCGAACACCACTCCTGACTGCTACAACTGTCATCCGGGGGCAAAGACCCAGTGCCTGCGCGGCATTATGTCGCGGGCCGGCAAGTCCTGCCATGACTGCCACGGCGACATGTACGGCATGACCAATTCGATTCTATCCGGCCGCCAGCCATGGCTCCAGGAACCTAAGTGCGGCAATTGCCATGACGCCGTTCATCAGGAGAACACCAATACCCTTTATAGAAATTCAGTTCTTCAGGATGCCCCTGAAGGTGACATGGACAACAAACTCTACTGCGAGGCGTGCCATAACAGCACCCACGCCGAGCTGACCACGGCGAACCCGGCCGATCCGACCATCCCGCAAAAATTCCAGGGTGACAATTACTGGATATGGAACTGTTCTGTCTGCCATACCGGTACAAAAAGCGGCTCTATGCACAGACAGGGCGGGGGTGATTAGCAGGACTCTGTCTTGTTGGTCGTAATATCAGCGGGGGGGTTCCTCCCGCTGATATTAAATTTTCAGACATTCATAAAAAAACAAAGATGGGGTTCGGCCGTGCAGAAGACCTTTATTATGCAGAAGACCTTTATTGTCTTGATGCTGTCCTTCATGGCAGCGATGTTTACGGCTGGGTGCAGCCCGGAAAAGAAAGATGACCCGACGGCCCTTCTTAATACCTACTTCGGCTCTGCGGTCAAACAGGATTATGCTACAACATACACATGTTACTACCTGCCTTATAAGGAAAAAATAAGCAAGGACGATTTCATCAAACACCGCAAGGAGGCATCGGTCCTTCAATCCTATCGTATTTTGTCTGTCAACACGGCGGGCGATACGGCGAAGGCGGATGTTCAGCTCACATTTGCAGCGTCTGAAAAGTTTCATAGACAAAAACCGGTAACAATAAACGTTACGGAAGACATGATTAAAGAACCGGACGGCTGGAAAATTAAAGTATGGTAAAAATGAATTACCGGTTGCGTCGTTTCATTGATATACCACGCCTAAATTATCATCTAAAACTGTTATTAATATAGTCGGCGCTGTGAATATGGCATACCGGACATGGCGGACGCTGTTTTATAGCATGACGGCATCCTGTTAAATTTTTTGCATATTTAAAAAATCATCTTACACAATATTTCACTGCTTCCGGTTCCGATGCCGTATTGTATGCGGCGTATCCCATTTTAAAGCCTTTGCAGCCGCCGTGCTGGTTACCGCCCATGTGGTGACGGATGACAGGTACAAACCACCGCGAAAGATCGGCGCGAAGGCTCCATAATTACCTTGGAGTTCAAGAATAGCTCCTGAAAGCTATGAACCGACGCCACGTAAACTCTATTTCTGCTATTGTCCGCATATCCATAAAATATTGTTGTTAGCGTAATGCGCAAAATGCCGACAGCCAATAAGGAATGTGTAA
>JAJYLJ010000028.1 GCA_021787835.1 Deltaproteobacteria bacterium
ACCGCCTTCACGACCTCGGCATCCCTGGGGATCGATCCCAAATGATGAGGGGTTATCTTGAGAAATCTCTTGACCACCTTGCCGAGCCCTTCATAGACCTGAAGCCCTTCACGCTCGTCCTTGACCATGTTTGGAATGAGGTAAAACTCTTTCCTGCCGTGCTCACGGTTTAATACCTTGATAAGCGCATAGGCGTCGGTCAAAGAAGTCGGATCAGGCGTAAGGACCACTATGCTGCGGCCCGCAAAGGCGTTGAACCAGAGTACGGACGGCCCGATACCGGCCGCGGTATCTATAATCATACAATCGAAGTCATGGGATATTTCACCAAGGATCTCTCCTATCTGTCCCCTGTCCTCCGGCCCGAGATTGACCATGTCCGAAACGCCAGAGCTTGCGGGAAGGACCCCAAGGCCGGGCTCAGGAAAGACAATGACATTCGACGGCTCTTCATCCCCGGCGATCACATCCCTTATGGTGGATCTTACGGTAAGCCCCAAGAGCACGTCTATATTGGCAAGGCCGAGGTCCCCATCCACGAGCAGACACTTAAGGCCGCCTCTTGCCAGCGAAAAGGCCATATTTACGGCGATGCTGGTCTTCCCGACACCACCCTTGCCGCTGCTTACCGAGATGACCAGCGGGGATAGAGCCTTTTCCATACCGGTATCTTTATCCATTCACAATCCTCATATGAAGCTGAATTACTTATCGTCATTTTTCGCCGCGGCCCAAAAGGGCCTCCTTTTCATCAAGGCTCAGCGCCGTTGCCGCTGCTTTTTCTCCAGCGCCCCCGTAATACACACGGTTTCTGCCCGCCCTCTTTGCAACAAGGAGCATCTCATCCGCTGACATTATAAACGACTCAGGGGAGCTAAATTTATCGGGCTCAAACACCTCAACGCCAAAGCTTGCCGTAAGAAATATCTTCGTGTCCCCGGCGTCAACTGGCGAGGCCTCCAGGATTTTCCTCAGACGCCCCGCGGTCATCAGGGCCCGGTGCAGCCTTGCCGCCGGAAGAACTATGGCGAACTCTTCGCCGCCATAGCGGCAGGCCACATCCAGACGTCTGATATTCCCCGTCCATACGGCGCTTGCGGCCTTAAGCGCCAGATTCCCGGTCTCGTGCCCATAGAGGTCGTTTATCTGTTTGAAATGGTCGAGATCTATCATGATAAGGGCGGTCGGAAGCCCGGTCCGGATGGTGCGCTCCATCTCAAGGCCAAGAACCTTTATAAGATATTGGTAATTATAAAGCCCTGTCAGGGCGTCAATCTCGGCAAGGGCCTTAAGGCGAAGACAGTCATGCTCAAGGCTTTCAACCTCGGTCAAAAGCAGACAGTCATCCTTTCCTACGGGGCAATATCTCACAAAGACATCTCAATAACTTAAAAGCTGGCCAGACAGCCTATTAACATACCATCAAATCTTCAAAAAAATAATTCATATTTTTTACATTGTTCTTATATTGACCAAAGGTAGCTTGCGGTTTAGCGTATATCAAGATATTATTTTTTAACCATAAGGTATCTTGAGTGTATCTTATAAAAAGATGCAAGATGAATTAGGATTATATTATTATCCCGTCCCCCAAAACAAAAAGGTCAGGATGTATGTGCGCAAGACCGGGGATGAGATAGAATTTAGAATGTGGGACAGCTCTGAGCCAGCCATTTGGGAAGAGCATGATTGGGTATGCTGGTCCGTCATCCAAAAGGCGGCCGATCTCTACCGCAAGGAAAAAAGAAGCGGAACCCCTCCTGTCCATCTCTATGACCTTGGAATAGCCAAAAAATTGATAGCAGATGCCGGCCCGTCAAAATAAAGCCAAGGGCGAGGCTTAAGGAAACTCAAAAAAATATGCCTCTTATAGACAAACTCTTTTCTGATTTGGCTGGCGGACTTAAAGGCATTTTCGCCGATAACCAGCCCTGGACGGCCCTGGACAATCTGAAACATTATATAAGGCAGGTCATAGCGCCGAATATCGAAGGCGTCTTTCAGCCCGGCATACCACTTGTGTCTCCAGTCATTTTGCTCCCCGAAGGCTATATGGCGGAGGGATTTGAGATCGTCTGCAATGACGGAACCAAAGGGATGATAGAGGTCTGGATCCAAGGCGAAAGGGTGCCGCAGGCCTCTTTGATATGCGCCGGCGTTGTGTTCACAAATGATCAGATACAGATAGGAAGCGGTGTTATAATGGAACCGGGCGCCATGGTCAAGGGGCCGGCCATTATCGGCGACGACACCGAGGTGAGGCAGGGGGCGTACGTCAGAGGGGACTGCCTGGTAGGCAAGGGATGCGTGATAGGACATGCCACAGAGGTCAAGCACTCCATCCTCATGGACGGTGCAAAGGCTGGACATTTCGCCTATATAGGCGACAGCATCCTTGGAAGGGATGTAAACCTTGGCGCCGGCGCCAAGCTCGCAAACCTCCGGTTCGTCCACGGCAACGTAACCATCGAAATGGAAGACGGGCCGGTTGATACAGGCAGGCATAAACTGGGGGCCATCCTCGGAGACAATGTCCAGACCGGTTGCAATTCAGTCACAAACCCAGGGGCGATAATAGGCAAAGGCTCTTTTGTGGCCCCTCTTGCAACAGTAAGGCCGGGTTTTTACAGGCCCCATTCAGTCATAAGATAGCTTAATTTTTTACAAGGCTAGTGATAAAATCAAATAAAACCACAAGGAGCACCAAATGAAAAAGGCTTTATCTCTAAAACCAAGGTTCCTGCTGTCCGTTGCGCTTACGGCCTTCCTGTCTTTACCAGGCTATGCAATGGCGGCACCGGTAAAAAACGACGTACTTGCAAAGGTCGGTCCTTATAAACTGGACCTCAAGACCTTTGATGAACAGGTTAAGTCCCTTCCGCCGCAGCTTCAGATGATGGTCGCCCAAAACCCGCAGGCCAAGGAACAGCTTGTGGAAAGATGGACTCAGATCACGCTCTTGGCCCTTAAGGCCAGAGAGATGAAGCTTGACCAGGACCCCGAGTTCAAGGCCAGACTTGAAGACCTCAAGAATTCCCTTCTGGCCCAAGAGATGATCCGTAAGGAGGTGGATAAAGACATAAAGGTCTCTGACGCCGAGGCGAAGAGCTACTATGAAAAAAACAAGGCTGAATTCAGCCAGCCCGAGATGATAAAGGCCAGCCACATACTTATAAGGGTACCGGCCGGCGCCGATGAAAAGGCGTGGAAAGAGGCGGAGGCCAAGATAAAGGACATAAAAAGCAAGCTGGACAAAGGTGCCGATTTCGCACAGATGGCCAAACAGTATTCAGAAGACCCAGGGACAAAAGACAAAGGCGGCGAGCTAGGGTTCTTCCCGAAGGGCCGCATGGTGCCTGACTTCGAAAAGGCCGCCTTCAGCCTTAAACCGGGGCAGATAAGCGGCCCTGTCAAGACGTCGTTCGGCTATCACCTGATAAAGGTCGAAGAGAAAAAGCCGGCGGAGACGAAAACCCTGGCCGAAGCAATGCCCCAGGTAAAACAGATGGTCAAGATGGAAAAACAGCAAAAGGAATTAACGCAGTTGCTTGACAAGATAAAGACCAAATATCCAGTGACGATAAACAAGGCCGCCTTGCAAGGACCGGCCCCGGCTGAGGCGGCCAAACCGCAGCAACCCGCAAAGTCCAAATAAAAAATTGATCTGAAGCCGTCTGAAATACATGCCCCCTTCTTCAGAACTTATCTGCGGAAGGGGGACCAATTATGGATAAAGACAAAAAAAAACTAATATTTCATGCCATCTACTGGATTATCGGCCTGGCCTTTATCTTTGGCCTGCCGCACCTGCTTCTCCATCTCCAGACAGAGGAGATACCCTACGGCAAATTTAAAGACCTGGTCAAAGAGGGCCGCATCTTAGAAATAAACCTCGAACAGACCGAGATAAAAGGTCTTGTTTACAAAGGGCCGGCCTCGGATCTCGACTCCGTGAAAGAAAAGGTGAAAAAAATCTCTTCGACCCCGGATAACAGCGGGATAAGCTTCTTCGAAGCACAAAGGCCCCCCACATTTCAGGAAATACTCCAGAGCCTGACAAGCCAAGGCGTCAAACAGGGACAAGTGGCTCTATTCCGCACCGTAAGAGTTGAGGACCCGAAACTCGTGGAGCTTCTTGACCAACAAGGGGTTGATTACTCGGGCGTCAGGGAAAGTTTTTTAGGCCAGTTTCTGTTGGGCACCATCGTCCCGATACTCTTCTGGATCGGGCTGTGGTTTCTGATTATGCGGGCCACTGGAAGGCCAGGGGCCGGGCTCTTGTCAATCGGCAAGTCCAAGGCGAAGGTGGCCATGGAGAAGGACACCGGGTTCAGGTTTGATGATGTGGCCGGCTGCGAAGAGGCGAAAGACGAGCTTGCCGAAGTGGTGGAATTTCTAAAGGCGCCCATGAAATATGAGGCCCTTGGGGCAAAGATTCCAAAGGGCGTACTGCTCCTGGGCCCTCCAGGAACGGGGAAAACGCTGCTTGCAAAGGCATTGGCCGGCGAGGCAGGGGTGCCGTTTTACAGCATCTCGGGGTCTGAATTTGTAGAGATGTTCGTAGGGGTCGGGGCGGCAAGGGTAAGGGACCTCTTTTCCCAGGCCAAACAGAACGCTCCATGCATAATATTCATAGACGAGATAGACGCCATCGGCAAATTCCGCAGCACGGGCATGATAGCCGGAGGCCACGAGGAAAGGGAACAGACCCTCAACCAGTTGCTTGTCGAGATGGACGGCTTTGAACCGAACATAGGCGTTATACTGCTTGCCGCCACAAACCGCCCGGAGGTCCTGGATCCGGCGCTTCTAAGACCAGGGCGCTTTGACAGACAGGTGGTGCTTGACGCTCCGGACGCCAAGGGCAGAGAGGCCATATTGAAGGTGCACTCCAAGGGAAAGCCGCTTGGGCCGGATGCAAACCTCAAGGATATAGCCATGAGAACGCCAGGGTTTTCCGGAGCGGATCTGGCCAATGTAATGAATGAAGCCGCGCTTCTCGCCGCCAGGGAGCGAAGCAGCCAGATAGACCAGGCCCACCTTGAAACGGCTGTCGAAAAGGTCCTCGCCGGACCTGAACGCAAGAGCAGGCGGCTCGGGGACAAGGAGCGCAAACGCGTGGCGTATCATGAATCAGGCCATGCCCTTGTGGCGTTTTATTGCCCAAATGCGTTGCCTGTTTCCAAGATCTCGATAATACCAAGGGGCAGGGCGGCGCTTGGTTACACACTTCAATTACCGGAGGAGGAACGGTTTCTTATCACTAAAGGGGAGATCCTGGACAAGATATGCGTGTCCTTGGGCGGCAGGGCGGCTGAAGCTGAACTTTTGGGAGAGATAAGTTCCGGCGCGCAGAATGACCTTGAGATGGCAACCGAAATGGCAAAGAGCATGGTATGCCGGTTCGGAATGAGTGAAAAAATAGGCCCCTATGCCATATCCAAGGAAACCAGCCAATACCTCCGCCAGCAATTCGCGCCGCAACAAATAGAGGCGTTGGGGCCTGAGCTGGCCTCGGAAGTTGATGAAGAGGTGCGACGCATACTTGCCGAACAGGATGCCAGGGCGAACGAAATAATAAGGGGGCATAGAGAGGCGTTGAAGAGGGTGGCCGACAGGCTTTTGACTCAAGAGATAATGAGCGCAGAAGAATTTCACGCTATCATCGAAGACAAAAAATAAGGAAAATCAAAAAACACAGGAGGAACAAAATGTATCCCAAGAAAAAAACAGCCCCTCTCTTTTTGCCGATCTTAGCCGGCGCATTCATGATGCTTATGGCTGCCTCAGGCTGCTGGACGAGAGCCGACGCCATTGCCGCCGCCCCTGAAAACCAAGACATCGCAACGCTTGAAAGGACGGACAGGGCGTTGGCGGCCATAGCGAAGGCGGCCACCCCGGCCGTGGTTTCAGTGCAGGTTGAAAAGACCTTGAAACAGGAAGAGACAGGGGCCAGATTACAATCTCAAAATCCGTTCGGGTTCTTCAATGATCCATTTTTTGAGAGATTTTTCGGCCAAGGGATGCCCGGGTTTGAAAATCCTCACAAATTCCGTCAGATTGGGCAAGGCTCCGGATTCATAATCAGCCCTGACGGCTACATACTTACAAACAATCATGTAGTCGGCGGAGCGGATACAATAAAAGTTAAACTCTCTGACGGAAGAGAGTTCAAGGCAAAAACCATAGGCACCGATCCGCAGTCTGATGTGGCTATCATAAAAATACCCGCCAACAATTTGCCCACGCTCAAACTGGGTGATTCCGACAAGATCAATGTAGGTGAATGGGTCATGGCCATCGGCAACCCATTCGGACTGCAAGAGACGGTCACGGTCGGGGTGGTGAGCGCAAAGGGCAGGGACCGCGTAGGCATAAGCGACTACGAAGACTTCATACAAACCGATGCGGCCATAAACCCGGGCAACTCCGGCGGCCCTCTCATAAACATATACGGAGAGGTCATAGGCATAAACACCGCCATATTTTCCAAAAGCGGCGGCTACATGGGCATAGGCTTCGCCATACCGATCAACATGGTGAAGGCCATAAAAGAACAACTGATGACAAAGGGCAAGGTGACAAGGGGCTGGCTGGGCGTGGTCATTCAGGATGTAACCGAAAATCTGGCCAAATCCTTCGGCCTCAAGGAGCCAGGCGGCGCGCTGATCGCTGAGGTGGAAAAGGATACTCCCGCGGCCAAGGCCGGGCTTAAACAGGGGGATATCGTCCTCCAGATGAACGGGGTCAAGGTCAACGACGTGGGCGAACTCAGAAACAGGATAGCCATGATGGCCCCGGGGACCACGGTGAAGCTGGACATACTGCGTGACGGAAGGAGGATGACGGTCCCTGTCACTGTCGCCGAGCAGCCGAATAAAATGATGGCCATGACGCAGCAGCAGGCGCAGCCCAAGCTACTCGGGCAGCTTGGTTTCTCGGTGCAGAACCTGACGCCCGAGTTGGCCGAACGGTTCGGCTACAAAAAGGGAGAAGGGGTGCTGGTATCGGGTGTTGACCCAAGCTCCATAGCGGCCCAGGTCGGCATACGCCCAGGGGCCCTTATCGAAGAAGTGAACAGAAGGCCTGTCCACAATGTCGCCGAGTTCAACAGCGCCCTATCTCTGTCAAAGCAAAGCAAAAGGGTGCTTCTCAGGATAAGGGAGGGACAGATAAGCCGCTATGTAGCGCTGACATTGGAGTAATTCTAAAAAACAATTCCGACTCATATCAAAAAAACAAATGCCATCGGGCGGGGGCAAGATTGGAAGTCCCCGCCCTAAAACCTGACAAATTATATCCATTATGTTTTTTAGCCCATTCGCAATAATTTACTTCTTCATCTTTCTCTTTATCCTGTTCTTTCTGTTCGCCCTCGTCCAGATAGGCTTCATCACCGTCGCCTTTGCAAAGATAGGGCTTACGCCTGGCCAGGCATTTGGATTTCTACTAGTGTCTCTCATTGGAAGCCATGTCAATATCCCGATAAAACATCTTCCGGGCGAAAGAATGCACGAACCCGACACGGTAAGATTCTTCGGCGTCACTTACAATATACCCGGAAGACGCACAAGCGGCAGCACGATAGCCATAAATCTGGGCGGTGCCGTGGTGCCTGTATTCCTTTCGGCCTATCTCCTGATAAAACAGCATCTATTTTTAGAGCCTGTGCTGGGCATTCTCGTAATAACAATCATTTCATACTGGCTGGCAAAACCAGTACCGAAGGTAGGCATCGCGCTTCCTCTTTTTATACCGCCCCTCTTTTCCGCGCTGATCGCGGTGATGCTGTCATCCGGGACCCACGCCCCTGTCGTAGCCTATATATCAGGGGTCATAGGCACGCTCATAGGCGCGGATATACTGCATCTAAAAGACGTAAGGGATCTTGACGCGCCGGTCGTCTCCATAGGCGGGGCCGGCACCTTTGATGGCATTTTTTTAACCGGTATAATAGCGGTGCTCTTGGCTTAAATTTTAAAAAACAGCTCAAGCAAGGATGTGATTATTTATGATAAAGCCTGTCTTTTATCCATCGGATGAAGGCGACGCAAGGGTGAGCGCCCTTTTGTCGCGCAGATTCGATCTCAATGAAGACGTAGAGGGGACTGTCAGGGAGATACTAAAAGACGTAAGGGCGCATGGAGATGACGCGCTCTTGAAATATACAGACAGATTCGACGCGCCGGGTTTTTCAGATAAAGACCTGTCCATAACACCTGACGACATCGCCTATGCCTACTCCTTGGTGGATAGAAACTTTATAGCCGCTCTTGAAAAGGCCATAAGAAACATCAGGGAATTCCATAGGCGCCAGGTTCCAAACTCATGGATAATGACAAGACGTATGGGCGCCGTCCTGGGCCAGATGGTCCAGCCCATGGATGCGGCCGGCCTCTATGTGCCGGGCGGCAAGGGCGGCAATACCCCGCTTGTCTCGTCTGTCCTCATGAACGCCATACCAGCCGGGATCGCCGGGGTCAAGAGGATCATACTGACGAGCCCGCCCAACACAGAGAAAAAGCTGGATGCGCACCTCCTGGTCGCCGCATCCGAGTGCGGGGTAACCGAAATATACAAGGCCGGAAGCGCATGGGCCATAGCAGCCATGGCATACGGCACCGGCACAATAGCCCCTGTGGATGTAATCGTAGGGCCGGGCAATATATACGTAACAATAGCGAAAAAATTGGTCTCCGGCCTTGTCGGAATAGACATGGTGGCCGGACCGAGCGAGGTGGTGATCATCGCCGACAAGGGGGCGGATGCGCGATATGTGGCCGCCGACCTCCTGTCGCAGGCCGAACATGACCCCATGGCCACCGCCGTGCTTATAACCACCGACAAGACGCTAGGGCAAAGGGTGGCGGCCGAGATCGAGCGCAGGCTTAAAAGGCTTGAAAGAAAGGAAACGGCGGCGCGCTCCATCTCGGACAATGGTCTGATTTTAATAGTAAACGGCATCGACACGGCCGTCCTTCTTGCAAACAGAATAGCACCCGAACACCTGGAGATCATGACAAGGGACCCCTGGGAACTGGTCCCGAAGATACGCCATGCAGGGGCCATATTCCTTGGCGGCTACACCCCGGAGCCTGTCGGAGACTATATCGCAGGGCCTAACCATGTGCTGCCGACCATGGGAACGGCAAGGTTTTCCTCGGCCCTCGGCGTCGAAACCTTCCTTAAACGCTCAAGCCTCATTTCATATACAAAAAACGCCTTTCTAGACGACGCGGAAGATATAATACGCCTTGCGGAAAAAGAAGGACTCACGGCCCATGCGGACTCCATAAAGGCCAGACTCGAATCTTAGGCCAATTGCCCCCTTGCGGCAAGGGCGCGCTTCAAGGTCATTGTATCCGCATATTTTATATCCATGCCCATCGGGATACCGCAGGCTATGCGGGTCACATTTACGCCTGCCTTCTCTAGAATGCTGGATAAATAAGCGGCTGTCGCCTCGCCTGACGCCGTACTGCTGGTAGCGATGATAACCTCCCTAACCTCTTCGCTGCGGGAACGCTCAATAAGCTCACCTATTTTGAGCTGTTCAGGACCTATGCCGTCCATCGGCGCGATAACCCCTTGCAGCACATGATAACGTCCCCTGAATGCACCGGAACGTTCTATGGCCAGCATGTCGCCAGGCTCCTCCACCACACAGATAACACCTTGTTCACGCCTTGGATCGGCGCATATCGGGCAGGGGTCTTCCTCGGAAAAGGTGAAACACGAGGAGCAAAGCCCTATCTTGCGGTGGAGCTCTGAGATCGAATCCGCGAATTCCTGGGCCTTTGCCTCGGGCCATCTCAATATCTGAAGGGCATAACGCGTTGCCGTCTTCTCGCCGACCCCCGGGAGCCTTTCAAGATCTTTTATCAATCTTTCCAAGGCTGGCGGAAATACAGATGGCATACAGCTAAAAGAGCCCTGGCACCCTGAGGCCGCCGGTTATCTTGGACATCTCCTCTTCGGTCATCTCCTTTGCCCTTGCAATGGCCTCATTTACTGCGGCAAGGACGAGATCCTGAAGCATATCCACGTCATCAGGATTCACGACCTCCTTTTCTATGCTGATTGAGACTATCTCGGACTTCCCGTTTGCTACGGCCCTCACCATGCCGCCGCCCGCGGAGGCCTCGACCTTTCTCTGGGCGAGCTCTTCCTGAAGCTGGGATATCTTGGCCTGAAGCCTCTGTGCCTGTCTCATCATTTCCTTCATGTTAGGCTGCATATCTTTAAAACTCCTTTCAAAATAGACATATCCGACAGGCCGCCAGACGGCCTCTTTTCATTTCCCTCTGGAAAATATTTTAACATCGGCCACCCGGGCGTCA
Organism: Deltaproteobacteria bacterium; assembly: GCA_021787835.1. Lineage (GTDB taxonomy): Bacteria > Desulfobacterota > Dissulfuribacteria > Dissulfuribacterales > Sh68 > JAJYLJ01. The sequence goes on from JAJYLJ010000028.1 coordinate 10,341, forward strand.
AATACCTTCATGGCCTCCTTGACCAAGGGAGATTGCATCAAATCATCGCGATCCTGTGAGCTTTTTTTGCCGCTGGACAAACAAACATCTGCCGACGCCTCTTTCGATAGCTCAGCTACCAGATCAACCGGCACCCCATAAAACTCTTCAGCGAACCCGCCAAGGCATGCCTGATTGTCTCTTTCGCGCAGAAGATCATAATGCATGCCAGGAGAACATGTAAGCCTTATGGCGCACCTGCCGGAGTCCACCCTTATATCTGTGCCAATACAGCATTCAAGCATGGAGGCAAGGGATGGGCGTTTTTTGGCTACAAACCGGCAAAAATTCCCCCAGCTTTTGTCCGGAGAGGCGTACGTGCCATCAGAAAAAATTACCTCTGAAGCGGCAGCCTCAGGGCCAGCCGAAGCGGATGCAGCCGGCTCTTGACATTTGCTACAGCCTGTCGAAGAAACCTGCCCGTCAGAGAAGGCACCCTCTGCATGGCTCATTTCACCTAGCCGCTTCAGCACCTCATCTATTCCCACGACCTCGCGCATATGGCAAAGCCGCATCAAAATTATCTCAAGCGACATCCTTGGAGTCGAGGTCTTGGCAATGCCGTCAAGGCCTTTTACAAGTGCATCCAGCATCTGCAAAAGCGCATGGCGGCTCACACCTGACAAAACCTGGCCCAAATCCTTCAAATCCTCCTCGTCTAACGCCACGAGGCCCCCGGCCCTGGCTGGTCCGACGCCCTTTAGCACCAACAAATCCCTGAAGTAAAGGGCTAGATCAGAGGCGAAATGCCTAAGATCAACCCCATAGCCCTGAACCTCGTCGATGATCGCAAGCACGGCATGGATATCACCCTCCATGACCGCCTTGGCCATGCCGCACAAAACCTGGGAACTTATCACCCCCAGGGCCTCGCAGGCATCCTTGAGTGATGCCGCGCCGAAGGCCACAACCTGATCGAGCAGGCTCAAGGCGTCACGCACGCTGCCGCCAGCCTGTCTTGCAAGGAGTGTTGTTATGTTGCGGTCAAGCCCAAGCGCCTCGGCATGGACGATCTTGTCGAGGTGCTCGGCGAGCCCTGCCGCGCTCAGCCGCCTGAAGGCATGGTGCTGGCACCTCGAATGAATGGTAACTGGTATCTTTTGCGGCTCAGTCGTGGCCAAAATGAAATAGACGTGATCCGGCGGCTCTTCCAAGGTCTTCAGAAGGGCGTTGAAGGCCTCCTTGGTCAGCATGTGCGCCTCATCTATTATATAGACCCTGCATCTGCAAAGAGACGGCCTGAAACGGCAGTTTTCCCTGAGAAGTCTTATCTCGTCGATGCCCCTGTTTGAAGCGGCGTCTATCTCCTGGACATCCGCAGAACGTCCCTGTGTTATCTCCAGGCATGGCGCGCATTTGTTGCATGGGTTTCTCGCAGGTCCGTCGGCGCAATTTATCGCCCTGGCAAGTATCCTGGCCACGGATGTCTTACCGACCCCCCTGACCCCGCTGAATATCAAGGCATGGGCGAGCCTTCCCATTTCAATGGCGTTTTGCAGGGTTTGCGTGACGTGGCGCTGGCCGGCAACCTCATCAAAGGTCTGTGGCCGCCACTTTCTGGCAAGGACTAAATAGGACATATCAATTGCCTGGTGAAGTGCATATAAAAAAGATGATAGCCAGGCGCCCCTGCGGCACACGAACTGACCTGCTGCCGTTGCTTCCTTCCGGACCTGGCGGGGTTCACAAGATTTCGTTGCGCAGGACCCGGCTATCAAAAGAGATTAATATCAGCAAAAACATAACTACCTATCTATCATAAACGGAAGTCAGCGGCTATTCAATAGCCGGCCGCATCTCTGTTTTAAACAAAGATCAACCATACCCCTTATTAACTCCTTATCATCTTATCATCGCTCAATACGCCCCTTCACGCCCTATCACGGTCCGGAATGTCTTAAGCAGAATGACAATGTCGAGCCCCAGATTCCAATTCCTCACATACCACGTATCAAGACCGATCCTGTAGTCATAAGAGGTCTCGTTTCTTCCGGATACCTGCCAAAGCCCTGTAATGCCGGGCGGCACGCTCAAGATAGTCTCACCCTGCCTTTTTATAACAGGCCATTCACCCGGCAGATACGGCCTGGGGCCCACCAGGCTCATCTGGCCTTTCAAGACATTGAATATCTGGGGGAGCTCATCAATTGAGTTCCTTCTTAAAATCCTGCCGGCCCTGGTGACCCTCGGGTCATCTTTAAGCTTCCAGCGCGCCTCCCACTCCTTTCTGGCCGCAGGGTCATTTTCAAGTATCTCAGAGAGCCTTTCATCGGCCCCTTGGTGCATGGACCTGAATTTTAGACACTTAAATACCTTGCCGTTTTTACCGATCCGTTCCTGTGAAAATATCGCCGGACCCCTTGAATCAAGCCTGATCAAGGCGCTAATTATAATCATGGGGATGGCGAGAACGGCCAGCAAAAAAAAGCCCGCCGCTATATCGAAACACCTCTTTATAAAGATGTTCAAGGGCCTTGCAAGGTTGTTTTTGATCTCGAATGCAAAGGCCTGTTCATTGAAGAAATGCTGAAGCCTTGTCCCAAGCACCGCCACGCCGAACATGTCAGGCACAAAGGCTATGCCATCGACTTTATGCTGCATGCCGTTTATGAGGCCCTGGAGTCTTCGTCTGCCGGCCTTGGGCATCGCGATGAACACATCGGTTATGCCGGCCCTTGCCAGATATCTGAATATATTATCCACTCCGTGGCGGACCTTTACGCCCTCTATTATCTCCCCGGCTTTTTCAGGGTTGTCGTCAAGTATCCCCAGGACCTCGTACCCATAATTAGGTTCCTTTTTCAGGGCCCGCACTATACGCCTGCCGGTCTCGCCGGCGCCAAGGACCATGACCTTCCTCTTTAAAAAGCCAAACCTCCTTAAGACCCTTTTCGCGCCCATCCTGGCAGGCGCAAGGATCAGAAAAGAAAGCGCCCCCATCAAGAGGATGACCGTCCTTGAGACCTCGCCGCCCAGCTTTCCGATGGATACTATGGTAAATGTACCTATGGTTGAAAGAAACGAGACCTTCCACATGGCCATTATCTCGTCCCAGAAAGAAAGCCTCTTGGTGTAAAGCCCTTCGTAGTAATAGAAGAAAAGCCAGACAATGGGAGGCCACCATATCTGTCTATAGACGGCTTCGTAGAAATTAGCAGGAAACCCGTGGTACAGAAGGGGCAGGAGTCTAGTTCTCAACAAAACCGAAAGACCGAGAAGCAGGAATAAAGAGCCGGTATCTAAAAAAAATAGGATGATATACTCAAAAACGGTCTTTAACCTGTCTTTCATCCGCCGTCCCTTGATAATCTATATGTTGTTATATAGCCGCCAGATTCTTTAAAGGCAACCTCGCATCTGGATTATTCCACGGCATTCTGATATAAAACTCCCGTGGATATTGCAACCCGCTTAATGCTTTTGATATACAATACCCTACAGGGTCTGCTTTTACCCCTCGTCGCCCCTCCGGTATTTATCTACCTTGAATTTAAGCATAAATACCGCGGCCATGTGTCCGCAAGGCTCAAACTGCCCCATGATATCCCGGGCCCCAAGGGATATGGCCCCAGGATATGGATACACGCCCTGTCCGTCGGAGAAGTAAATGCGGCGGCCACCCTTGTAAGGGCCGTTTCAAAAAAATGGCCAAGGGCGGACATCATATGCTCGTCGTCAACCAAGACCGGCATGGCCGCGCTAAGGCGGTCAATGGCGGGGATGGACGGCCTTGTCATACAGATGCCTTTTGATTTGATGCCCTTGATAAGAAAACTCGTAAACCGCCTTGCGCCAGACTGTTTCGTCCTTATCGAGACGGATGTGTGGCCCAATCTCATCTGGACGCTGAAAAAAAAGGGGGTGCCAGTGCTCATGGTGAACGGGAGCATCTCGTCGGGCGCGCAGAAGAAGTTGAAGCGGTTAGGTAAGACCTTCGCCGCATTTCTGTACAACGGTCTTGACCACCTTGCCATGCAGTCGGAAGACGACCGCCGGAGGCTCCTGGACTTGGGCCTCCCAAAAGACAAAGTAAGCGTGGCCGGTAATCTCAAATATGACATAAAATGCGCACCTGATCAGGAGCAGGACAAAAAAAAGAAAGAACTCGGACTCAAACCGGACGGCCCTGTCATTGTTGCCGGCAGCACACACAAAGGAGAAGAGGCGCCCATGCTTGCGGCTTTTTTGTCTCTTAGCCGCGACTTACCCGGACTACAGTTGGTCATAGCCCCAAGGGATCCGGACAGGGGAAAAGAGATATGGCGTATGGCCGAGGGATTAGGGCTTACAGTCAAATTGCGGAGCGCAATGGACAGGGCGGCGGATGCGCAGATACTTGTCCTCGACACACTCGGGGAGCTTGCAGGGTGTTACAAAATAGCGGATATCGCCTTTGTAGGAGGCAGCCTCATGGATGCCGGGGGCCACAACATACTCGAACCAGCCGCCTGCGGTGTTCCGGTCATATTCGGTCCGCACATGGAAAGCTTCAGAGACGTCGCGGACCGTTTCGTTTCGGCGGGTGCCGGCATCGCGGTTGGAAACGCCAAGGAGATGGAACGCGCAATACGCAGACTCCTCTTGGATAAAGACATGCGGATAAGGATGGGGAAGCTGGCGAAAGACCTGATAAAGAAAGATGGCGGCGCCACTTTGCGCTGCCTGAAGCTCATTTCAGATGCAATTCAAGAGAGGAATCCGGCTTGAATCCTGCAATCCCCACCCTCTTTCGCCTAGGAAGGCCTCTCGCGCCGCTTTATGCGGGCCTGATGAGGCTAAGGGCGGCGGCGTATAAAAAAGGCTGGCTCGCCTCAAGACAGCTTCCATGCCCGGTCGTCAGCATAGGAAACATCATGCTCGGCGGCGCAGGCAAGACCCCGCATGTTATCGCAGTGGCCGAATGGCTCTTGACTCAGGGCTTGAGGCCTGCAATCGTAAGCCGGGGTTACGGCAGAAAAAAAACAATTGACGCACCCCTCATCGTCTCAGAAGGCAAGGGGGCCGTCTGCAACCCTGAAAACGGGGGAGATGAACCAGTAATGATGGCCGAGGCGACAAGAGGCATACCGATCGTAGTAGGGTCGGACAGGTTCGAGGCCGGGATGACGGCCTACAGGGAACTGGGGGCCGAGGCGGTAATCCTTGATGACGGCTTTCAACACCTGTCCCTTGAACGGGACATCAATATAGCGCTCCTGCCGGCTGCGCGCCCGTTCGGCACAGGCCGGGTCTTTCCGGGCGGAGACTTGAGAGAACCGGTTTCGGCCCTTGAGAGGGCCGACGCCTTGGTTATAACAAGCGCGCAAGCCGTCTCCGTCCCCGGAATACAGGATCTTTTAAGCAAAATTCATGAAATGGTCCCTGCCGTTCCGGCCTTTTCGAGCAAAACAGAGGTCAAGGGATTAAAGGGCGTGGGCCGAGGCCTTGAAATTGATATAAACGATATCTGCGGCAAGGCCGTATTCGCATTTTGCGCCATAGCCCATCCAAGGTCTTTTTTTGACACCCTCTCAAGCACAGGGGCGGACTTAAAGGGCGAAAAGGCCTTCCGAGACCACCATGCCTACAATCTGGATGACCTTAAAGAGATAATCGCGGCCTCCATAAAAGACAGGGCGGCATATATCGTCACGACCGAGAAGGACGCCATAAAACTTAAGTATCTATTACCCCTGGTGCCAGAGGGATTGAAAGAAAAGGCCCCTGCTTTATTGACACTTAGGATCAAGGCTGTGCCGGATACAGGGCTTTTTCGTTTTATAAAAGACAGGCTCAGGCTATAAGACGTTTACCCGGGCCGTTTCGCAAAGCCTGTTCGCGATACAGACAAAATCATCCACGGCAAGCTCTTCCGCCCGCAAGGATTCCTTGATTCCGCATGCGCTAAGCGCATCATATATAAGCCCTTCATCAATACATGCGAGCCCTTTAAGGGCATTTGAGAGCTTTTTCCGCCTCTTTCCGAAAGCGGCCTTCACAAGGAGCGAAAAGAAAGCAAAGTCCAGGGCCTGCAAGCCAGGCGGCCTGAACCTTATTTTGACCACCGTTGAAACCACCTTGGGTTTTGGCCTGAAGAGCCCTGGCGGGATGTTTAAGAGCCTTGATATGTCAGCGCAATAACCGACTATGACCGGCAATACGCCGTAGTCTTTGGTCCCGGGGACGGACAAAAGCCTGTCCGCCACCTCCTTTTGAAACATGAGGACCGCAAAGTCAACAAAATCCCTCTCGTCCACAAGTTTAAAAAGTATCTGGCTGGAGATATTGTAGGGCAGGTTTCCGATTATCCTGAGCCTTGTGCCGAGCTCCCTGGATATGCCGCCATAAGACACATCAAGCATGTCCTGGTTTCTGATCTCGACATTCCGGCCAAACCCTTCATTGGCCTCGACATACTCTATCAAACGCCTGTCAAGCTCGATCCCCATGACCCTCTTGACCCTAGGGGCCAAGGTCCTGGTAAGGGCGCCAAGGCCGGGACCGAGCTCTATCACGGTGTCGCCGCAATTGAACCCAGAGAGCCTGATTATGCTCTCGCACACGCCCTGGTGTGCGAGAAAATTTTGGCCCAATGAACGCCTGGCCTGGGGTCTATTTGCCATCTTTGGCCGCATCAGGCCCTGGTTTGGCGGAATCGGCCGGATTGAGATAATCCTTTATGCGCCTGCGCTGCCGCATGGTGTATATGTAAAGTGCGGCAAGATAGGATGCAACCCCAAAAGGCAAAGCGAAGACGACGCCTCCTATCAACATTGTGGTCAACAGACCAGCGCCCGCCCCGGAGATGACCCTCAAGGCGCCCAAAAAACCTGAACTGTGGGCGACATGCACTATATGTCTGATCTCGCCCCATGAGACAGCGCTGCCCGTCAGCAAGACCCCTATCTTCCATGCGCCGTAATAGTGAAGGATCATGGTGAACGGGTTGCTCACAATGAGGCTCGCTGCTATACCGGCCAGGATCTGCCCCCTCAGAAGGGTGCAAAGGGCCACGATAAGTATGGTATGAAGCGGCACGGTCGGGGTAAGGGCCACAAAGACACCGATGCCTATGCCGCGCGCCAGCGTGTGAGGCTCACCCTTTAATCTCAAGAGTTTCAGCCAATAATATCTGAACGCCCTCATGTTCTTGCCGTTTACCCTGTCCTTGGTCTCCGCCGCCGCGCCCATCAACAAAAAAGCCTCGAATATACATCGGCGTCATCTTTCAGAAGGATCCCCGATCGTATCTGATGATACCCCACAAGACCCACCATTGCCGCATTGTCGGTGCAAAGAGAGGGGCTGGGCATGAAAAATCTTATTGAATGGGCGGAACTCTCCTCTGAAACCTTCTTTCTAAGTCTCGAGTTGGCCGCCACCCCGCCGCATATTACCAGGTCTTTTATGCCGTGACTTTTTGCGGCGTAAAGGGCCTTTTCAACAAGCACGTCAGCCACCGCCTCCTGAAATGAGGCGCAGATGTCCTCAACAGGAACCGGCATATCTTCAGGCAGCCTCTTCACGGATGTGAGGACCGCCGTCTTGAGCCCGCTGAAGCTGAAATCAAAAGGGGTCTCCGGGAGCCTTATCCTGGGGTAGGCAAACGAAGCGGCGTCACCCGCCTCGGCAAGCCTTCCTATCACCGGCCCGCCCGGGTATTCAAGGCCCAATATCTTGGCCACCTTGTCAAAGGCCTCGCCTGCGGCGTCGTCTCTGGTCTGGCCGAGGAGTTCGGCGGACAGAAAGTCCCTGACGATATAAAGACCCGTATGCCCACCGGAGACGATAAGGCCAATAAAAGGAAAGGCCGGGGCATCTTCAAGAAAAATGGAAAGAAGATGGGCATGGACATGGTTTACGCCTGTGATGGCCAACCCGCGGCAGACGGCCATCGCCTTGGCGAAAGAAAGACCAACGACAAGGGAGCCGACCAATCCCGGGCCCTGGGTTGCGGCAACGCCTCCAAGTTCATCGACGCTGACGCCGGCGTCTGAAAGAGCCTTTGCCGTCACCTGTGCGATGGCCTCGAGATGATGGCGCGAGGCGAGTTCGGGCACGATGCCTCCGTATTCGCTGTGGATACTGATCTGGGATGCGACGACGCTACTCAATATCCGCCGGCCGTCTTCAAGGACAGCCGCTGCCGTCTCATCGCAAGAGGTCTCGATCGCAAGGATCAGCCCAGACCCTTTATTGTTTTGTTCGAAAGTCATAAATTAGAAATTATATGAAATAAAAATAAAATTGTGCAGCAATACAATATAAGACAACCGGCGGAGTTTTAAAACCTACTTCTCCATAAATATCCGTCCGGCAAGGGCGTTGTAAAGATTTTGCGCGGCTTGACATGAAATAAAATCGTGGTAAAAAAACCTTGCCTCGGCACGAGGGGCCGTTAGCTCAATTGGTAGAGCAACTGACTCTTAATCAGTAGGTCGTAGGTTCGACTCCTACACGGCCCAATAAAAACAAATAGTTAACGATTCAAATAGCATTAAAACTATTTTTCTACTGACTACATTTGACTACATTCCAATATTCCAATCATTTCAATTTCTTAGCCTCGCACAATTCCCGGGTGCAAGCGGCCCGTGACCGCCCAGACCTCAGGAAGGACCCGCATGAAATGGAGGGAGGGGCAGGGATATTTCTTTTTCTGAATAGTTAAATGGGGAGCGGGGCAGCGGGCGTTCATCCGTGGCCGCCAGGGCCGCCACTCTTTCACCTATCGGCTGCATCGATACAGCGCTTGGCAACAACGCCGCAGGGGCGGCATCCTGCGGCTTTGCTCCCAATTACGCATTCCGCCCAACAAATTATGGGCCTTCATTCATTCCATGCATATTATTATTTCCTATTTTCTTAATTTAATTGTAAAAACTATAGGATATAATGAGACAAATTATTATTG
>JAJYLJ010000029.1 GCA_021787835.1 Deltaproteobacteria bacterium
TGCGATATTTTTCATGAAGCCGAAGATGTCGCAAAACTGCAGCCTGAAGAAATGGACGTTTTCCTCCTCAACCAATTTCATTATCTCGTCTCTGGTCATTTTCCCTGCTCCTTTGTTGGGTTTTGTGATTTTATAAAATTATTTTTGTTTAGTGTTTGGTGTAGGTAATGGGCCCATTCAATTCATCTTGGCCAGTACATAATAATCAAAACACCGATTAAAGAAATAAATCCGCCTATAATATCAAAATTATCCGGTTTGATTTTATCTATTTGCCAGCCCCAGATTATGGAAATTACTATGAATACACCTCCATATGCCGCATAAACTCTGCCAAAATTTGCCGCCTTAGGCTGTAATGTCGGTATTACGCCATAACTTACAAGCATTATGGCCCCTATTATAGCGAACCATGCGCTTTTCCCTTCGCGTAGAAAGAGCCAAACAAGATAGCCCCCGCCGATTTCGCAGAATCCGGCCAAAAGGAAATATAAAATTGATTTAGCGGCTTGCATATTTTATTTCCTCAAATTATTTTTTCTCTATTATCTATCGCTTAATGCGGTCTGCCTGGAGGTCGTGCCGGGGCGTTGCTTCCCCGGCACTATTATCGATAATAGATCATATCGCTTCATCACCGTTTTCGCCTGTCCTTATCCTTATGACATTGTTCATGTCGTGGACAAATATTTTGCCGTCCCCGATCTCGCCTGTCAGCGCCGCGTCACGGATGGCCTTTACAATCTTATCCGCGTCCGTATCCTTTACCATTACCTCTACCTTTGTCTTGGTCAAAAGCTCTACCTTATATTTTTTGCCGCGGACCTCGGTAACCAATCCTTTTTGACTGCCATGACCTTCAACTTCAGAGATGGTAACCCCGGGATGGCCGATTTTCTCCAGGGCAGCGCATACTTCTGAAACCTTGGTCGGTCGTATAATAGCCTCGATCCTTTTCATTGAAATCTCCTTTTTCAGCGTGTTTAAAATATTAAATAATTAGTTGTTGCTATACCGCATAAACGCCCTTTTCCCCGGTGCGTATCCGCATCGCCTCTTTCGCGTCCATCACGAATATTTTGCCGTCTCCGACGTGTCCGGTATTTAAGACCTCACGCATGATGTCCATCACCTTCGGCAGATCCCAGTCATTGACCACGATGTCAACGCGCATCTTGGGGATAAACGAAATCTTGTCGTTGATATCATTATCCATATTATGGCCCTTTTGCCGGCCAAAACCCTTGACCTTGGTTACAGTCATCCCGAGGACGAGGTCTTCGTCTTTGAGCACTTCCACCAAGACATCCAGTTTTTCTGGACGGATCATGGCGGATATCATTTTCAGGCCGTAGGTCTTGCTAACAGAGGTCATTACAATGTAACCGAAGCTTACAAGCGCCCACCCGCCTGCTATATAGAAGCAGATTTTCGCTTCCGTTTGGGAATCGGCATTTCCAACTGTGTACAGGTAGATGATTGCCACCAGCATGATTACATTCACGACGACGCCAAGGCCGGGAACGAGGCCGTGCTTCAGGAAATTAAACTCTTTACGCTTCATGAAGGCGATTGGTGTCCATATGCATATCAATCCGTAGAGTATGAATGTGCCGAAGTTAGAGGCCAGGGTGATGCCGGTTAGTCCTACGACGGACTGCACTCCTATCGCTGCGATAACGCTTGTAACTATCACAAGCGTCCATATGGCCGTATGCGGGGTGCTGAACTTGCTGCTCATGAAGCCGATGAATTCAGGCAGCTCTCTGTCTTCGGCCATGCCGTTACTGATCCGCACCGCTGTATTCATGCAACTCAAAGTGGTGCCGATGATCGCTATGATTACCGTCACCGCCATTGTTATCATAAGGCCAAATCCTATGCCGTGGAGGAGGTTGTTCCCTATGAGAACGGCCATGTCTCCTATTGGAGCGCTGGACGCCGCGGCAGCGTCCATTCCGGTTATAATCTTGCCGGCGCTATCGGTAGCAGTCAATTTTTCGCTTATCATCATGCCGGTGGCAAAATATTCCAGGAGATAGGCGAATAGGCCCTGAATCACCAGGGATATAATGATGGCCCTGGGGATATTTTTTTCCGGTTCCTTTGTTTCGGCGGCCAAGGCCGTGCAGCTTTCAAAGCCGACCAGTATCAAGATGGCCAGTGTCGATTGCACCAGAACGCCGCTTAATGTGTGAGGCCTTATGACATCCCATGCGCCACTGAAAGACCATGCGGCCACTCCCTGAGGATTGCTCATACGGTACCAGATGGCCAGGCCGCTGAAGATAACTAGTGTCACGAGCTGAATGACGTTGATCCAGATCGACACTGTGGTGGAGCCCGTCACCCCTCTGTAGGCTATGTATCCGATTAGAAAAGCGAATGAAGTGCTGATGACGACCATCGTAGGGATGGCCAATGTGTTCCCTGTGAATTGGGTATAGATATAGCCAACCATAGTTGCAAACATCGCAACCATGACCCCCGGGTAGACCCAATAGAAGAGATGCGCCGCCCAGCCAGTGGCAAGTTTGGATATGCGGGCTATAGAGGTTGCTTTAGGTCTGTGTTTGCCATCTTCATTATCAATAAAGGCCCTTTCAGCAAAATATGCGGCGCTGGCGAATCCGGCCTGCGGATAGATTTTGGCTAGCTCCGAGTAAGACAGGGCCGTAAGGAAAGCGACAAAAAGCGCCAATACGATACCTGGCCAGATATCGCTTGCGACAGATGCCCCGCCTGGTGCCGTAGCCGCTGCCTGTAATTGGTAAGTGATCCATAAAAACGCCCCGGGTGCGATGAGCGCCATGGCGTTCATAGTGGCGCCTATCAGACCTAATGTTGGTGTCACTGAAGGTGTTCTCATTTCTTCAGACATGACGATTTCTCCTTATTTTTTGTATCATTATATAGATATTTTAGGTTTGTTCAGCCGCCATGTATTTCTCTTGCATGTTGGTTTTTTCGGCTGCGCAGGGTTTTTAGAAGCTTAAGCTTGCCGTTATGCCGCCATAGACAAAGTTGTCGTCTTTTTGGGTGACACTTCTCCATTTCATGTCGTTTGAAGCGTCACCTGAAAGCGGAAACGCCCAATAGATATTCGGGCTGACGGTGATGTATTTGGTGACCGGTATGTTAAGGGCGGCTGAGACGAGCCCATCATGGAAGTTATTGAATTTATCAGTGCACACCCCGGTTTCCCTGCACAAGGAATCTACCTTTGGATAGGCGGCCGCATCTTCGGATATTAGATAGCTTGCCTGGGCACCAAGGTTCAGGGTGATTTCGTTGTATACAGGGATTGAGTGGGAGATGGCCGCTGTAATATACCAGCTCGGATAATGGGCGAATTCTCTGTAAACTGTGATTGTTGGGGAAAGCAGCGTATCGAGACCCGCACTAAAAAAGACCTCTTGTGAATCATCCACTGAGTCAAGAGCATAATAGATATAACCGCCGTTTAACTTGAAAAGACCCAGCTGTTTGCCATAAGAGATGGTCGTATCGGTCTCGGTCCACTTGTTTTTTGTGCCGCCTGAATATCTGTTTGTATCCATGTTGCCCCACATATTATAGGTGAAGCCCTTATAACCTATTGTCATGGACGGCTCTATCACCATGGAATTATGGCTGAGTTCCTGCCCGCGCCAGATGTAATGGCTCATAAATGAAACACTTAGGTTGGCGGTAGGCCTTTCCTCTTCCGCCGGCGGTGCTGTCGTTGACTTTTGCAACTTCGCCCCGTCGCTTGAATCATCTGTCGCATTTCCGTCTCCTGCCCATGCGGTAAAGGAAGACAAAATCAGCACCAATAAAAGTACGCTGGACAATGCATTTTTTTTAAAGTTCTCTTTCACCCTCTTCATTCTCTTCATCTCCTTAATTATGTATATTTTTTTGTATCAAAATATGGCAAACATAGGCCTTATTTCTTGATGTTTCAATAATTATGCCAACTTATTTAAAAATAAAAAGTAAATAAAAACAATGAGTTTTAAAAAGTTGACGGATATTTTATCTTTACAATTTTGTTAAAAAAAAATAAAATTATACAAAATTGTATAGATTCTTTTAAAAAAGGATTGCTTGACAATTTCATTTTTTCCTTTTAGATAATTTGATACTCTTGAAAAGGGAGTTTATTTTTTAAAACCGGTATATTGGGAGTTTATCGATGAAGACGCCTCTTCCAAGGGTGAATGAGATAGAAAGAAAATGGTATATTGTGGATGCTGGCGGTCAGACTTTGGGGCGCCTTGCAACACAAATTGCTATGAGACTAAGGGGGAAGCACAGGCCCATATTCACCCCTCATCTGGATACTGGTGATTTCGTAATAGTCGTTAATGCCGACAGGGTCAGGCTGACCGGTAAAAAAATGGATAAAAAGATATATGTCAGACATACCGGCTACATGGGGGGGCTCAAGGAGGTCACCGCCCGTCAGATGATAGACAAGAAACCGGAAGAGATGATACGCCTTGCCGTCAAGCGTATGCTGCCAAAGACAAGGCTTGGAAATAGCCAGATCAGAAAGCTCAAGATATATAGAGGTTCGGAACATCCACATCAGGCCCAGTCACCCGAGACGTTCAGCTTTACGGGCCAATAAAAGGAATTTGTATGACACAAGACCAATATTACGCCACCGGTAAGAGAAAGACCGCTGTCGCCAGGGTATGGCTGACCGCGGGCAGCGGCAATGTATCAGTTAACGATAGATCGTTTGACGATTACTTCAAATCAGATATAGCAAGAGCTGTGTCGGAGAAGCCTTTTGCTGTTACTGATACGCTTGGCAAGTTCGATGCCAAAGTCAACATCAAGGGTGGAGGGCCTTCGGCCCAGATGGAGGCCATTCGTCATGGGATTGCGCGTGCGCTTTTGCAGGTAAACCCCGATTTTCGCATTTCGCTTAAGAAAGAAGGTCTGCTGACGCGCGACTCCAGGGCTAAAGAGCGCAAGAAGTATGGGCTTGCCGCAGCGAGGAAGCGTTATCAATACTCCAAGCGTTAATGATTTTATGACCGTGGCCTTGATGTTTTTGTTGGGCTGAAATCATATAGATACATTAAAAGGAAAGGCGGCCCGCCTTTCCTTTTTTTATTGTTTTATTGGGGTTCAAGAGATGTTACGGATCGCCATCGTCGGAGGTTCTGGGTACACAGGCGTTGAGCTGTTACGCCTCTTAAGGGGCCACCCGATGGTGGAGGTGACGGCTGTTACCTCCAGAAGGCTCGCGGGGGAAGGGGTGGGCGATGTGTTCCCTTCACTGCGTGGTCTTTATGAAGGGCTCGTATTTACAGAGCCGGATATTCAATCCTTGGCTGGCCATGCGGATTTGGTCTTCATGGCCGTTCCTCACCAAGCGGCCATGATGGTGATACCCGGGCTTTTAAGGGCCGGGCTCAAGGTGATAGACCTTTCAGCCGATTTCCGCTTGCGTGACAAAAAAATCTACGAGCAATGGTATGGCCCCCACAGCGCGCCGGAGCTCCTTGCTGAGGCGGTTTACGGCTTAACCGAGATTTATCGGGAATGGATAAGCCCGGCGAGGCTTGTGGCGAATCCTGGCTGCTATCCAACAAGCAGTCTTTTGCCGCTCATACCTCTCCTTAGATGCGGGTTTGTGGACCCTAATGACATAATAATAGACTCAAAATCAGGGGTGAGCGGTGCCGGGCGCAATCCGTCAACCGCGACCATCTATTGCGAGGTAAATGAGGCGTTCAAGGCCTATAAAATCGGTGAGCACCGCCATGTCCCAGAGATGGAGCAGGAGATTTCAAGGGCCGCCGGCAGGGATGTGGTCATAAATTTCATTCCACATCTTGTCCCGATGTCAAGAGGTATGCTGACGACAATATATACAAGGCCGTCAAAGGCTGCCGCAACCCCAGATTTTTTAGGCATCCTGCAAAAATTTTATCAGGATAGCCCGTTTGTGCGTATTCTCCCTGAAGGTGTCTTTCCAAATGTCTCATCCGTAAGGGGAGGCAATTTCTGCGATATTGGCCTGAAGCTGGAGGGCCGCACGAACAGGCTCATTATAGTCTCGGCCATAGATAATCTTGTAAAGGGGGCCTCGGGCCAGGCGGTCCAGAATATGAACGTCATGTGCGGCTTCCCGGAGGCGATGGGGCTTGATTTTGCCCCCCTTTATCCTTAGAAAGACGATAGAATAAAAAGAGATTCCGCCCCTGTTTGTATTATGAGGAATATCCGTCTGACGATCCAGTATAGCGGGTTGCGTTACCACGGCTGGCAGAGACAAAAAGATAAGCCGACCATTCAGTGGCTTATCGAAAGCGCCATTAATAAGATGACCGGCGAAAGGATAGCGCTTACCGGTTCAGGGCGCACCGACGCCGGGGTCAACGCCATAGCCCAGGTGGCCAACTTCCACACCGCAAGCGCCATCCCTGTCATTGGTATCCAAAAGGGCTTGAACAGCCTTTTGCCCCATGACATCGCCATAACATCGGCAGAAGATGTGGACGAGGGTTTCCACGCGGCCAGAGATTCGCTATGCAAGATCTATTCATATCATATGGTTTCGTTCCGGTTAAGGCTTCCATTGTGGGAAGAGCGGGCCTGGGTGATAAACCGCGACCTTGATGAGGCCTCGATTTCAAGCGCCTTGCCGTATCTTGTCAAAAGACAGGACTTTTCCGCCTTCAGGGCCAGTGGAAGCAATGTCAGGACCTCGGTCCGCACGGTGTTTCATGCCGATTTCAGGCCAGCCCCTCCCGGACAATTTCCGCCCTCTGGCGCAAGACATTATATCTTTACCATTGCCGCGGATGGATTTCTCCGTTATATGGTTAGAAATATAGTGGGCGTGCTTTTTTTGATCGGAACAGGCAGGCTGGCATATTATGATATGGAAAGGATACTTGCCTCAAGACGGAGATCCCTTGCAGGGCCTACGGCTCCGCCGCAGGGGCTTTATCTTGAACGTGTGTTCTATGACGAATTGGAACCAGGTTTCCCTGTATGATTTTAATGAAAGGAGGTAATGATGGATGCCATCCATTCACTTGCTGAACGCGTTAGAAATTTAAGGCCATCTCCTACGCTTGCGATAGATGCAAAGGCGAAGGCCCTTAAGGCCGGGGGCGCGGACGTCATAAATCTCTCTGTCGGTGAGCCTGACTTCGACACGCCGGAACATATCAAAGATGCGGCGGTAAGGGCCATAAGGGATGGGTTTACTAAATATACCGCTGTAGGCGGTATAGCCGAGCTCAAGAATGCGATAATAGGCAAGCTTAAGAGCGATTACGGTTTAGATTACAGGCCCGAAGAGGTGATGGTGTCAACAGGCGGCAAGCAGGTCTTGTATAATATAGCCCAGGCCATGCTTGATCCTGGCGATGAGGTCATTTTGCCTGCGCCTTACTGGGTTTCGTATCCGGCTATAGTGGAGTTGGCCGGCGGTGTGGTGAAATGCCTGCCGAGCGACCCAAAGAAGGCGTTCGCCTTGGATGTGGGCGCCATTGGTTCTATGATTACAAGCCGGACAAAGGCGATCATATTAAATAGCCCTTCAAATCCCACGGGCGCCGTCTATGGCAGCGACGATCTTACGGCGGTGGCGGAGCTCGCCATGAAGCGGAACCTCACTATCATTACCGATGATATATATGATTCAATACGTTTTGATGATAAGAGGCCGGAGAATGTCGCATCCCTTATGCCGGAAGCAAAGGGAAATACATTGGTTGTAAATGGCGTTTCAAAGACCTATGCCATGACAGGCTGGCGCATAGGTTATCTCGCTGGTCCAGAGGCCGTTGTAAAGGCGGCGACCAAGATACAAAGTCAGAGCACATCCAACCCGAACGCAATTGCCCAGAAGGCGGCCCTTGCCGCTCTTACGGGCCCGCAAGACTGCGTCCGGAAGATGGCCGCGGTCTTTAAGGAAAGGAGAGACTTTGTGATGGCGCGCCTTGGGGCCATGCCTGGCGTGGAGTGCGTGAATCCCAATGGCGCATTTTATGTATTCCCCGATCTTTCGTCTTACTACGATATGGAGATAGATGGCAGAAAGATAGACGGCTCCCTGGCCCTTGCCGATTATCTATTGGACAAGGCAAGGGTTGCGGCGGTTCCAGGGATCGCCTTTGGCGATGATCGTTTTATACGGTTTTCTTATGCCGCCGACATAAAAACACTCAAGGAAGGCATGGATAGGCTCGAGGCTGCGCTTAATGCCTTGAAGGGTTGATTTATCAAAATTCAATCAAAAAGCCTTTCCTTTGACCTGGGAAGGCCTTTTTGTGCAATGATATCTGCAAGATCAATTAACGGCCTCTGGCCGCACGCTTTGCTGCCTTGAGAGGGTTGACCTTTTTGCCTGAGTCGTCTTTCGATATCTCTATCTTGGCGTGTGTTGCAAAATTGCAGATGCCCTTACGCCATTTCATGGCAGGTTGTGGATAAACAGAGCAATATTTTTTATCATTCTGGGTTATTATTCTTGCGCACCCATCGCATTTGTCGCTTATTTCTTCGCAAAGGACGCCTTTAAACATCATTGTCCCTGTCGTCGCGCCCTCGCTGGCAGAGGTTGTCATAATGGTCACTCCTATAAATTAATATAAAATGCTGTTCAATTTAAATTAAAAACAATTATTTTTAATATAGGATCTTTTTTATGTCAAGCCATGACAAGATTTGGCATATTCTTAAGGCGCGTCGTGACTCTTTCTTTGCCGATGGCCGCCAGACACTCGAAGAGCCCTGGGCCGACGGCCTGTCCGGTCACAACCGTACGGACGGCATTTATTATGACCCCTGAGCCAGCGCCGGTCTTGTCTATAAAACCCCTTATCGCGGCCTCTGTCTCTGCCGCTCCCCATGTTGGAAGTCTTGAAAGCGCCTCGGCGAGTTGTGGAAGCCAATCTTTAACTTCTGGATATTTCAGGATATTTTTATTCAATGCCTTTTGGTCTATCTGAAATTCATCGGAGAAATAGGGCCTGCCAAGCGTCACGAAGTCATTAAGTGTATGGTAGCGCACTCTGAGAAGATTCAGGGTATCCAGAAACCACTGCCTCTTGGCCCCGTCGTATTGTGTGTCATAGAGGCCCGCCTCCTTGAGTTTATCCTTTATCTGCCAGGCTATTTCTTCTACCGGCAGTTCCTTGATATAGCGGGCGTTTATCGAAAGCGCCTTTGGATCTGTAAAGAATTTTGGGTCTCCAGGCCGGTAATTAAAGATAGAGTTGGCCCTGCTTATACCATCCAGAGAAAAGGCCGCGATGAGTTCATCCCTTGTGAATATCTCTCTGTCGTCGGGTGTGTGCCAGCCAAGGAGCACGAGGAAATTTACGAGCGCCCAGGGGAGGAACCCGTGTTCCCTGTAAAATTGGACGGCCACCACCTCGCCGTGCGTGCGTTTTGAGATCTTTTGTTTTTTAAGGTCAAGAGTAAGGGGCATGTGGGCAAACTCGGGCAGCCTTGCACCAAGGGCCTCGTATATAAGTATCTGTCTTGGCGTGTTGGCCAGTCCGTCTTGACCCCTTATGACATGTGTGATCCCGTCGTTTATGTCGTCCACCGCATTTGAAAGCAGATATAGCGGGGAGCCGTCTGAGCGGAGTATTACAAAATCTTCTATGTCGTCGTAGTGTCTTTCTATCGGGCCATAGACAAGATCGTTAAAGACAAGGGCGCCTTCACGGTCGGGCACCTTGAACCTCACAACACATGGGATGCCGCTGGCCTCATTTTCGGCCGCTTCTTTGGCGCTCAATTTTCTGCAGTTACGGTCATATTTATAGGGCTGTTTCGAGGTCTTTGCAGCCTCGCGTTTCATATCAAGGTCTTCCTTTGTGCAAAAGCACTTGTAGGCATGACCTGTCTCTATCAAGTGTTCCGCGGCCTTTTTGTGTGCGTTGATATTGGCGGATTGAAAATATGGGCCTTCATCCCAATCAAGGCCCAGCCACTTAAGGCCGTCCAATATCCCTTCGATCGAGTCGGTGGTGGAACGCTCGGCGTCCGTATCCTCGATCCTCAGGATAAAGCTGCCCTTATGTTTTCTGGCGAACAACCAGTTATAAACGGCCGTGCGTGCACCTCCTATATGAAGATATCCTGTAGGGCTCGGGGCGAATCGCACGCGCACCTTGTCAGACTTGTCAGGCATATTTTTCCCCTTATATTTTAGTTAAGTTTAGAAATTTAAAATAGTATCCTCGCTTCTTAAAATTCACAAGGGATTTTAATGCCGGCATACGGTCGACTTTTCAATATAAATTCGCCATTTGCTCCATGTGGAGACCAGCCAAGGGCTATAGACAGGCTAGTCAAGGGCCTTGAAAATGGTGTAAATAAACAGGTGCTTCTCGGTGTGACGGGTTCTGGCAAGACATTTACAATGGCGAGCATAATCGCTGCGGTTGAAAGACCGACCCTTGTCATCGCCCCCAACAAGACCCTCGCCGCCCAGCTTTTCAGTGAATTTAAGTCCCTTTTTCCCCAAAACGCCGTCGAGTATTTCGTAAGTTATTATGATTACTATCAACCTGAGGCCTACATCCCACAGTCAGACACATATATCGAAAAAGATTCGTCAATAAATGACTTCATAGACAGGCTCAGGCACTCTGCAACCCGCTCACTCCTAACAAGAAGGGATGTCATAATAGTTGCGAGCGTTTCCTGTATATACGGCCTTGGTTCGCCCGATGAATATGAAAAGATGCAGCTATATCTAAGGGTGGGCGACAGCCGCCCGAGACGCGGCATTATCGAAAGACTTGTCGCCATGCTCTATGAACGGAACGAGGTTGACTTTCGTCGGGGGACGTTCAGGGTCAGGGGCGACATTGTTGACATATTCCCGGCGCACGAGGAAGACAGGGCTGTAAGGGTTGAGCTTTTCGGGGATGAGATAGAGGCGCTGAGCCTCATCAATCCATTGACAGGAAAGACCATATGGCCGCTAAGGGATGTGGTCGTCCATCCATCCAGCCATTACGTCACGACAGAGGGCAGACTTGAGCGGGCAATCTCTGGCATCAAGGCCGAGCTGGACGAGAGGCTTCTTTTTTTTGAGTCCCAGGGGAGGCTTGTCGAGGCGCAGCGTCTTGAACAGAGGACCGGCCTTGACATCGAAATGCTTCAGGAGCTTGGCTATTGCCACGGCATAGAGAACTATTCAAGGCACTTGTCGGGGCGCGCCCCTGGGGTCCCGCCCCCAACGCTCATCGAGTATTTCCCAAGGGATTTTTTGGTCTTTATAGACGAGAGCCATATTACCGTGCCTCAGATAAGAGGTATGTATGCAGGCGACAGGGCCAGAAAGGAGACCCTTGTTGAGTTCGGCTTCAGGCTCCCCTCCGCCCTTGACAATAGGCCCCTTTGTTTTGACGAATTTGAAAGGGCCGTGGGGCAGGTTATCTATGTATCCGCCACCCCTGGTCCTTATGAATTTGAAAAGGCCGGCGGCGCCAACATAGCGGAG
This sequence comes from Deltaproteobacteria bacterium, assembly GCA_021787835.1. Taxonomy (GTDB): domain Bacteria; phylum Desulfobacterota; class Dissulfuribacteria; order Dissulfuribacterales; family Sh68; genus JAJYLJ01. Next base: position 11,480 of record JAJYLJ010000029.1, read on the forward strand.
CAGATAATAAGGCCTACAGGGCTGCTGGACCCCGTGATGGAGGTCAGGCCGACGGGCACTCAGGTTGACGATCTTCTTCATGAGATAAGAAAGAGGGTGGCCTGGGACGAACGGGTGCTTGTAACCACACTTACAAAACGGATGGCCGAGGAATTGACCGAATATTACGCATCTGTCGGAGTAAGAGTTGAGTATCTGCACTCGGACATAAAGACAGTGGAAAGAAACCGCATCATTCAGGCCTTGAGGCGCGGGGATTTTGACGTGATCGTTGGTATCAACCTGTTGAGAGAAGGCCTGGACATACCCGAGGTGTCGCTTGTGGCTGTGCTGGATGCAGACAAGGAGGGCTTTCTTCGCTCTGAACGCTCGCTTATCCAGACAGCGGGCAGGGCCTCAAGAAACAGCAAAGGCATGGTGGTGCTCTATGCCGATGCCGTTACGGAGTCCATGAGGCGCGCCATCCTTGAGACACAGAGGCGGCGCGGTATCCAAATGGAGCACAACAAGGTTCATGGTATTACGCCGCTGACTATAAAGAAAAATATTGATGACGCCCTGGCCTCAATGTACGAACAAGAACGGGTCCCGACCTCCGGTGTCTGTGATGACGCCCATGAATATGGCGGCCCCAAAGGGCTTGAGAGGAAGATCTCAGATATGGAGTGCGAGATGAAGTCTGCCGCCAATGCCCTTGATTTTGAGCGTGCGGCAGAACTCAGAGATATGATAAAGGGCCTGCGTGGGCTTATGGGGTAGGTAAGAAAGTACAGGGGCGTCTTTATCTATAGAGTCTTATATGTTTTTTAGTCTTAGTTTCACCTCTTTTTCGAGGCCGAGCATCTTGTCATAGGCCGGGCGGAACAGTTTTTGTCCCTCGCTGGACGCTATGACGGTCTCACCCTTTTTTAGCTGACTTAATGCATCGATAAGATCGTTTTTTGCGGCAATCGAGTTTCTTTGGGCCATCTCTTGATCAGCGCGCATCACCAGTGTGTGCGCCAAATTATATCTGGTATAAAAATTTTGATGGTCCCAGTCGTCGACTATTATCCTGTAATACTTGATTGCATTATCTATGTCATTTAATTTTAAATATGCAGTGGCCATGGCCAGATAGAGGTTCTCCGGCTCCCACGTTGTATCCTTATAGCCGATGACCTTTTTTATGCCCTCTCTGACCTGATATTCGGCGGCCTTTTTGTTTATGTCTTTTAACGCGTCATAATAATCATTGGATGCCAGGCTGTAATATACGGCATATTGTGATTCGACAGGGTTTTCGGACATGGCCTCATTCAACAGAGTCAGGGTCCTTTCCATAAAAAAGGGCTTATTATGATAATATGGATTGCCTCTTAGATTGGTCTCATAATATTTAACATTGCCTAGACCGTATAAAAATTTGTTGTCAGCGGCCCATGCCTTTAGATAGTATATGCTGTTTATAATCACCATGATCGACATAACAGCAAAGAGCGCCGTAAAAGGCCATCCAGTCCGTCCGGCTCCAGCCTTGATCTGTCCGGTGCGTACAGCTTTTTTTACAGGGGTGTCCTTTTCGGCCGTAATTATATAATGCCATGAAATTATGATGCCTAAAAACACATAAAAAAACACCATCGAGGCCGCCGTGTCAAATATTGTTATGTTATCCACGGCATAGGCGAAAAGAGCGGCGGATAATCCGGCCAAAAAGAGTCTTTCGTTATTGGAATGGGTCTGTCTGAATATCCCGACGAGAAGCTTTAGGGCGAACCACCATATTGCAGCATATATTAAAAACCCTATGATGCCTGTCTTTGCCAGGATGCCGAGATAATTGCTGTGCGGGTCGTCATAGTTTACATTTGGCTCCAATTGAGAAAGCCGCAGTGGCTTGAACGGCATAAAGGCCCGCCTGAATGATTCAATCCCTATGCCGAAAATATGCCCGTTGATTGTGTTGTTAAGGCAGAATCTCAGGGTTTCTTCGTACAGGATCAAACGCGTTTGGGCCGTGCCTTTAAGATGCAGCAGGCCCATTATCCTCGGCACAAAAAAATCTCTAAAAATAAAGACAATTCCAATGGATACCATCAATATCAACAACAAACTTACTAGAATGAATTTAATATAATATTTTCTTCGCTCCTTATCTAAAGAGACCCCAAGCAATGCGATAAAAACAAAAAAACCGGCAAGATATCCGATCCACGCCCCACGCGTAAGGCTGAATAAGACGCCAAGGGTCTGAACAAATAATGAAGATCCAAATATAAGCCGCTTGATAAGGCTGTCTGTTGCGAACAATCTTCCAAAGTTAAGAAACACCGCGAACATCATGACGGAGCCGAATAAGTCAGGCTGGCCTTGGAGCCCATATGCATGGGTCCCAAGGGGAATATTGAACCCTGTAAAATCCATGCCGAAGAATTGGAAGATAGCTATGACGGCGTTGATGGCGCCGCATACAATAAGAATATCGGCAAATAGATATATCTTGTGTCTGTCTTTTAATATAATGACGGTCAAGAATGCCATGCAGATGGCTTGTATCTGCGTCATGAGACCAAGTTGTCTTTCATACACTCCAAAAAGAGAAATGAGCGGGGTTATTGAAAAAATAGTTGACAGCACAAGCGCCAAAACGAACGCGATTAGAGAAAATGTAAGTGGCGTATTCAATCTGTCTGCGGAATCATTTTTCCATGACAGCCAGAGGGAAGGAAGGCCGAAAATCAGCCATGCCCATGCAAATATTGCTGATTTGCTTATATAAAAGGTGCAACTTACCGACCTTGAAAAAACAAGAAATGGCAACAGTGCCATTAGGAAAAAACCAGCCAGTAAATATCGATCTGAGGAAGTTGCATTAAGGGCTATATCCGTTGTCTTGGGTGTCTTATGGCCGGATTTTGTTTGTCTTTGTATATTTTTTAAATCTTTTTTAGATTTCATAGGTTAATGATTTTTTGATTAATTGACCGCAATTATATCGTAAGCGCATAGGAAGACCCTTGATTCAAATCTGGGAGTATTTTGACTGGTTATATCTCAACCAAAAAAATTTTTAAAGCCGCCAAGAAGCCTATTGTCTTTAAAAGTTTGACTTTTTATGTTAGTAAAATTAAATTTATATAAAAAAGAAATCAATTAATATTAAATTATTTTATAAATATTTATCTTCCATATTTCTTACAATTAGTCTTTATATCTGAAATATAAGCATACTTTTAAATTGTAAGCTAATTATTATAATATTTTCTAATCATAGAAAGTTTATAAATAAGGAGGCCTACAACAAATGACAAAATCTGATTCTGCAAGCTTAACTATGAACCCGGCAGCAATTTCCATGCCGCATGTCGTACTTTTTCTATTTTTCGCAAGCCTTAGCGTAATAGGCATATCTTTTGGTCTGCACGCCTTGATAGTAGGGCATCAGAGCACATTTGGCACAACTAGACAGGTACCTTGGGGCCTTCTCATAGCTTCTTATGTATTTTTCGCCTCCATGTCCACAGGGCTATGTATTGTTGCCTCGCTTGGCCAGGTCTTTGGCGTGAAGACATTTAAGCCCATAACCGAAAGAACGGTTTTTCTGGCCATCGTTACCATAGCTGCCGGACTTTTGAGCATATCGCTGGAGCTGGAGAACCCTTGGAGAGTCCCTATTTACAGCATTTTGTCGCCCCATCCCGAGTCAAATATCTGGTGGAAAAGCACCATATACAGTATTTACCTTGTTCTGCTGACCATAAATTTGAGAATGCTCCACACCGGCAAGGAAAAACATGCGTTCTGGTTCGGGCTTTTGTCACTCATCGCCTGCCTGGCCGCGAATTTAAACATGAAGGCAGACATGTCTGTTTTGGGGGCAAGGGAGTTCTGGCGCGAAAACTACATGCCTCTCTATTTTGTGATACAGGCGACCCTGCTTGGATGTTCAGCGACTCTATTTTTCAACTGGTTTGCAGGCAGGCTCAATAGCCACATCATGACCAATGAGGTCAAGGACGCCCTGTCGGTGATTGGGAAGTTTGGTCTTGTACTTCTTTTTCTGTCCAGCCTTTTTACAGGCTGGAAAATAGAAGCGGGGCTCCTAAATAAGATGTCGGAAAACCATGATGCAATGACCTTGTTGTTGAAAGGGGCGTACTCACTGAATTTTTGGGGCGGGGAGGTAGGATTGGCGATAGTGATACCGATTCTGCTTATCATAATCGGCAAGTCCAAAAACGTATACGCCCTTGCGGCCGCTGGTCTGACCTGCCTTGTCGGGACATTTTTCATGATTTATGACCTGGTGGTGGTTGGGCAGCTTATCCCGGTTTTCCATAAATATAATGTCATCGATTTTCCGAAATATTTATCATATACCCCATCCCTCCATGAAGATATGATATTTGTTGGCGCCATCTCCTTTGTATTTACCGCCTTTCTTATTTGGGAGCATTTTTACATGATAAAGACATCTGCGCCGGTAGATTCAACCCAATATCATGAGACTGTTTTAGTAAAGTAATGGCGGGATGGTTGGCCGCCATATTATTGGGCATTTAATAAATTATACAGGCCGTACATCTTGATTTAATCCGGGGTGTACGGCCGCTTATATAATCAAGTCTAACTGCCATAACTAACTTAATTTATTATTTGTTTTATGATCAGAATGGCACATTGAAAAGTGTGCGGCATCTAGCTGCGACCATAAAAAAACAGATACGCAAAACGTTCAAAGATTTCTGAGTCTATCGGGGCATGCAATACTTAATTGCGTTTCAGGTGTCGCGCCAAAGGCGGTCCACCCTATCTTTCTGGAGATAGTGCAGTTTTCTCACCTGGAGGCCGCTCAAACATTTCTTCCACGCCATCCGTGCATGATTGCGGCGCTCCACATGCAAAGGCCTTGATGGGGATGGGAAGGGCACCGGACCTTCAAGGCCTGCCGAGGAAAGGCGGAATACGGCGGATATTTCATCGCTAGATACCAGGTTATTCCAGAATCTAGACAGGGGTCAGGATATGCCAGCCGGCATGCCTGTCCCTTAAGGGGTTAAGGATGGGATAGGTTCCCATATTATTCCACTGGCTTTGTTGGCACAAGCAGCTCATCAGGACGTTTCGGATTGCGATACCCGCCTGCTGTAGGATCATATTTGTTCAGGGGCATCGTGTATATTCGGCCTGTCTCCGGGTCCTTTAGCCGTTCCTGCCCCATGGTTCCTTCTCTGTGTTCCTTGCTGATGCGATCCATCGACTCGCTTCGCAATCTGCCGGATTCTATTATGCCTGAATTATTCAGCGGATGGTTTTGCGCCGGGATGATCGTATCATTTCCAGCTACTTGTCTGGGATTGATAATGGTGACACTTTTTTCTATCGCAGAAAGATAAAACCTTGAGCGTGATCATCCATTAGCGACCGCTTGATATCCGCCGATAAACGCGTCATACATGCCGTAATAATTATTTATGCCGCAGGTCCATACCCCACGTACAGGTTTATTGCCTACAGTATAATCTATTTCAACTCCGATTATTTTCCATGAACTTCCAGGGATTCATGAGGGCTGGTCGGGTAAGTCTCTCGACGAGACAAGTTTGAAATTGCCGTATCCAGGAAGCCGGCTGAGCATCATGCCCAGAAATTGCATTGGTGTTGTTGTGCCTCGTGAGCGCATCAGCAGGGCGTACATGACCGCCGCTTTTCTGTCGGGCGAAGATAGATCAACACCGCTAATTGTCTCGGATATCTTCCATCCGATGGGGGCCTTCCATGAAAAATAGTTTCCCCGGCGGGGGTTCCATTCGCGGCGCCTGTTGGGCGACAGATGATTTCTTGATTATAGCTTCTTTTGTTGCACAGTTTCCAGCCGCAAGATTGCAGATAAAAAGGAAATAAAAGGGGAAAATACAGGATAAGGAAAAACCGGCAATCATCATATAACCGTGTTTGATTGGTCTATTATTTGTGTCTGTTTCCATCGCCTTCTCCCCTATAGCAATACTTAACAATAATACCTTAATGTATTATTTTATCAGATTATATTAAATTTATAAAATTGTTTTGTAAAAAGACAATTAATTAGGATAATTAGAAAATTTTGAATGTTAATGATGCGATTGACGGTTTTTGATTATGTTTAACTTTATTATCTGGCGCGCCCGGAGGGATTCGAACCCCCGACCTACGGATTCGTAGTCCGGCGCTCTATCCAACTGAGCTACGGGCGCTAAGGTGGACTATATATAATTTATCTATATGCTTGTTGCAAGCATAATCCGTCATGCCTCAGGTTTATCGATAAAAACATGAAATGAGTGGGCGGCGTATCGGTTCCGCCCCATATTCCATTCCTGCGCATGGAAAATATTGATTTTACGGGTGGCGATTGACATGCAAGCGCAGTTTTGTTACTAAATTAAAGTCGTTTTACCAAAGGAAAATGCCGGAGTGGTGGAACTGGTAGACGCGCTGGACTCAAAATCCAGTAAGCCCTGCGCTTGTGAGAGTTCGATTCTCTCCTCCGGCACCAATGCCTCCTCTCTGTATAAATTTATCTGACAATTCTATAATAATACTAAATAGAAGGCGTTTCGAGGCCCCCCTGAATATGATAGGTTTTGACACCACTGTATTCCCCAAGCTTAACTTCCGCTCTCCAGATGAGTTTTGGGGTCTAATCCGAGATCTTAAGGTTTTTTTTGATAAAAGCTGTAAGAGGCTTCCAGATTTTGCCGAAAAGACCTCTAGATTTATGGCGGCCTTTGACAAATTTGATCCATTTATACAGTCCTATACGGCCGAGGTGTGTCCTTGTTGTGCTACAGTATGTTGCGCCATGCGCCATGGTATCCCTGAATTTGCCGATGTGGTGGGTTTTCTTGCGATGGGGCTTGATGTTCCGTCCTATGACCTCAGTCTTGACATAAACGGCAGGTGCCAGTTCATGGGACAGACGGGCTGTATGCTCCCAAGGACGCAGAGGCCTTATAGGTGCACATGGTATTTTTGCGATCCGCTTCTTAAGCAAATAGAAATAGGTCCAACTCTTCATTACAGGGCCTTTATAAAGGATGTTGAAGAGTTGGCGTCGGCCAGAAGCGGGCTTATGGCGGCCTTTTATGAGGTTTGGTTGCAAAAAAACGAAGATTTGTCATGAAGCTTACTGCAAATCAATTAACGGTTTTCAGGGTCGCATTCCTGCCCCTTCCTTATTTTCTTGTCTATGGTGGTAAGTTTGAAAGGGTTGCGGCCATAGCCACTTTCGCCATCCTTGGCTTAACCGATTATCTTGACGGGCTTTTGGCAAGAAGAGATGGGGGCACCAAGCTGGGCGCGCTTCTTGATCCGCTCGCCGACAAGATATTCGTTGCGGTTACGCTTATTCCTATTGCGGATCTTCGAATACTCCCGCTTTGGGTCGTGTGGCCTATTTTTTTGAGGGAATTCCTTGTGACCGACCTGAGGAGATTTCTCGCATCCGCACAAATGGAGTTGCCGGTTACGGAGCTTGCCAAGATTAAGACAACCCTTCAGATGACAGGGGCTGGCCTGATCCTTCTTACGGATACATTCCCTGACAAGACTGTATCAGCCGCCTTTCTTTCCGGTGCCTTGCTTGCGAC
>JAJYLJ010000145.1 GCA_021787835.1 Deltaproteobacteria bacterium
CTGAAATTGAGTCAGAGGGCATAAAAGTCCTTCCATCCACTGTTTTTATGGACGATCTGCTCATGCCCTCCGGGGTCATTACGAAAAAAAAACCAAGCTGCGCGCAGCTTGCGGACATAGACCTTGGCCGGCGGCTCGCAAGCAAAATAGGCTTGCTCGACATAGGCCAGTGCGTGGTTGTCAAGGACAAGGTCATCCTCGCGGTGGAGGCTATTGAGGGCACGGATCAGACCATATTAAGGGGCGGGGCGCTTGGCGGCCCGGGGGTAGTCATAGTTAAGGTCTGCAAACCCTCACAGGACACCAGATTCGACCTTCCTGCAATAGGGATTGGCACTATAGAGAGGATGAAAGAGGTTAAGGCTGGGGTTTTGGCCATAGAGGCGGGCCGGGCCCTTTTTTTTGACAGGGATGAGGCGGTCGCCCTTGCCGACAGGGCCGGCATAGTGGTAGTCGGCATTGAGGGAGGGGTTCAGGCTTGATACGGGTCGCCGTCATAGGCGTTGGTTATCTCGGGAGATTCCACGCCCAGAAATATGCAGCCATGCCCGGCGTTGAACTTGTGGGTGTCGTGGACTCCAGGTTTGGAAGGGCCAGGGAGGTGGCCGGTGAGATCGGGGTTAGGGCCTACTCTGATTTTAGTGAGGTCATGGGCAAGATAGACGCCGCATCGGTAGTGGTCCCAACCGTGTATCACCGCAAGGTTGCCGGTGCCCTCCTAAGCGGGGGTATTCACTGTCTCGTGGAAAAACCTATAACGGCGAGCCTCGAGGAGGCGGATGAGCTTATAGGGCTTGCCAAAGACAAGGGCCTTGTGCTCCAGGTCGGGCATATCGAGCGCTTCAATCCGGCTGTAAAGGTGCTTGAGCAAAAGGTGAGACGGCCTCTTTTTATCGAGGCGCACAGACTTGGAGGTTTTAAGGGCAGGGCCACGGACGTGGACGTGGTCCTTGATCTCATGATCCATGACATAGACATAACCCTTGCCATTTTAAGGTCTCCGGTCAGGGAGATCAGGGCGGCAGGGGTCCCGGTCCTCACTCCCTGGGTGGATATAGCAAACGCGCGGATCATTTTCGAAAACGGCTGTACCGCAAATCTGACCGCGAGCAGAATATCCCTTAATTCCATGCGCCGGATCAGGGTATTCCAGCCGGGGGCCTATATATCAGCGGACTGTCTTGAGCGAAAGAATCTGATCGTCAGAAGGGTGCCGGGTGCGGACCCAAAAGATGCCATCGTGCCTGAATCCATAGACCACGGGCCGGTTGATATGCTGTTTGATGAGCTTGAGGCCTTTATCGTTTCTGTAAGGGACAGGACCCCGCCCAAGGTGACGGGTGAGGCGGGGCGCGCGGCCCTTGGCCTTGCCCTTGAGATAAACAGCCAGATCGCGAAGGGCCTCGGCGCCCTGGGCGCCGATATATTTAACGAGTCAAATCCGGCGTGAACAGTCCCTGGTGACCAGATGACGCGGCCAAAAATCTTTGTAATCGCAGGCGAGACATCCGGAGATCTCCACGGCGCGGGTCTCATAACGGCCATAAAGGCCAAGAGGCCTGATGTAGAGGTAACGGGGATCGGCGGGCCGAAGATGATCGAGGCTGGTCAGGAAGCGATATTCCCCAGCTCACGTCTTGCAGTGGTCGGACTCGTTGAGGTTTTCTCCCATCTGGGGCCTATCCTCTCGGCCTTTAATGAGACAAGGGCCTATCTAAAAAAAGTACGCCCGGACCTCTTGATCCTCATAGACTATCCTGATTTCAATCTCATTGTGGCAGGCATGGCCAAGAGGCTCGGCATTCCGGTCTTTTATTATATCGGTCCTCAGGTCTGGGCTTGGCGGCAGGGCAGGGTCGGAAAGCTAAAGAGCCTCGTTGACAGGATGGCCGTGATACTTCCGTTTGAAGAGGAGTTTTACGCCGACCGCGGGCTCAAGGTCAACTTTGTTGGGCATCCGCTCCTGGATTGTGTAAAGGCCGGTTCATCAAAGGAAGAATTTTGTGTGTCCCACGGTCTTTATCCTGACCGCCCGATAATAGCCCTGCTTCCGGGCAGCAGACACGGGGAGGTGCGGAGGGTGTTTCCGGTTATGCTTGAGGCCGCGCGGATCATGGCGCAAACAAGACCAGAGGCGCAGTTTGCCATAGCCGTAGCCCCTTCATTAGGGCTTCAGCAATTAAAGGATATGACGAAAGGGCACCCAAATGGTACATGCCCCGAGATCAGGTTCGTCCAGGGCATGACATATGACGTCATGGCCGCCTCGGACCTCGCCATAGCAGCATCCGGCACGGTCACACTTGAGGCCGCGATCCTGGGTTGTCCTGTCGTTGTCACCTATAAGGTATCGCCGCTTACTTATTTTTTTGGGAGGCGGTTTATCAAGGTACCTTATGCCTCGCTTGTGAACCTCATCGCAGGAAAGAAGGTTGTGCCCGAACTCCTTCAGAACGACGCCACCCCGGAAGGGCTTGCTAAGGAAGCATTGTTGCTTCTTGACAATGGGCCGAAGAGGCAGAAAATAATACAGGGGCTTGACGCGGTAAGGATGCGGCTGGGGCAGCCCGGGGCTGCAGACCGGGCTGCGGGGCTCGCCTTGGAGCTGCTTTAGCGCACTGGTCAGTTTATAAGGCTTTTTGTCTGGGCCCGGTACGCTGTATGTCGATGGTTTGCCCTTGGCCTTCCTTATGAGCTTGAGGCCGGGATAAGGGTCGAATCTTGGCCTGCTTTTTTCTTGACTTTCCGTGGGCTTCTTCATAATCTCGCAATATAAGGAAAATAATAAGAAAAAATACAATAAGTGGATAATGAGTTAAATAACATTTCATATTTTATAAAACATAATAAAATAAGCGGAAAACATGTCCATCTATATGTGATGCTATGGCGGACGGGTTTCTGTTTATTACTATGATAGGATGGACCGCCTTTGGCGTCCCATCCTATCGGAGCGTGCAATACTTCATTGCGTTTCAGGTGTCGCGCCAAAGGCGCTCCACCTATCACGCAATGAAGCCGACCCCTCGTGGCTTCGCCACTTCGGCTTCGCTTCGCTTGGTCAGTGGCACGGAATCTTGCATCAAGATGCAAGTTCCGCCCCCACTGACGGCGGCTTATTGCACGCTCCGATAGGTCTCAAAAAAGAAGGAGAAATGAGAGAGTTAAGATGAAGATAAACACGCCGACCTTGTTCAGTCGCAATCGTAAAATTACCGATGTATTCAATCTTTCGGAATCTATCGTTGTATTCCACGGGAATTGTCTTGATCTCTTGAGATTAATACCGGATGAGTCGCTCCAACTTATTGTAACGTCACCCCCCATACAACATCGGCAAAGAATATGAGAAAAAACTCCATCTTGATTTGTATCTTCAACAGCAAGCCCAAGTCATTGCCGAATGTGTACGCGCTTTGTCACCCCAAGGCAGCATTTGCTGGCAGGTCGGTAATTATATTGAAAAAGGCGCAATCGTTCCTCTAGATACTGTACTCTATCCAATTTTTTCAGAACTTGGGCTTAAAATGCGTAACCGGATCATCTGGCACTTCGAGCATGGCTTACATTGTAGCCGTCGCTTTTCCGGTAGATATGAGACTATTATCTGGTTCACGAAATCAGATAGTTATGTTTTTAATCTTGATCCAGTGCGCGTGCCTCAAAAATACCCCGGGAAGAAATATTTCAAAGGGCCAAAGGCGGGACAGTATTCGTGCAATCCTCTCGGCAAGAATCCTGGGGACTTGTGGGTAATTCCGAATGTAAAAAGCAACCACGTCGAGAAAACAGAGCATCCGTGTCAATTTCCCGTTGAACTGATTGA
>JAJYLJ010000030.1 GCA_021787835.1 Deltaproteobacteria bacterium
GGCAATACATTAATATTTAGCTTAGGCTATTCACATCCGATAGAATTTGTGCTTCCCAAAGGTATTACCGCAAAGATAGATCGGCAGAAGATAATGCGCATAATATTGGAGGGATATGATAAAGAATTATTGGGCCTTACCGCTGCAAAGATTAGAGCACTGAGGGCTCCTGAGCCATATAAGGGGAAAGGCATTCAGTATTCAGATGAACATATTATGCGTAAGGCTGGAAAGACAGCTACTAAGGCCAAGAAATAAATAGTAGTTTTCATATAATTTTAAGATTCATATGGGTGTGATTGGTATATTTAAATGAAAAATAATAGTGAAAAAAAACAAGCAAGATTAAAAAGAAAGAAGCGCATACGCAAACATTTGGTTGGTGTTGCAAATCGGCCAAGGCTTTCTGTCTTTAGAAGCGCAAGGCATATTTATGCTCAAATCATTGATGATGATTTAGGTGTAACGTTGGTAAATGTGTCTACCCTAGATAAAGAATTTAAGGAAAAGTCAATTGGAGGGGGCGATAAAAAACAGACTGCTGCCCATGTAGGCGCTATGATCGCCATGAGAGCAAAGGCGGCTGGCATAAGTAAGGTGGCCTTTGACCGCAATGGTTATTTGTATCATGGCAGGGTAAGGGCGCTAGCCGAAGCCGCCAGGGAAAATGGATTGGTTTTTTAGTAGTTATTTTTAGCGAGGATTAAAGAGGATTAAATAGGATGACTATGCAGGAGAAATCCGCATCAAATGATCAGGGATATATAGAAAAAATTGTTTCTATAAATCGTGTCGCAAAAGTCGTTAAGGGTGGGCGGCGGTTTAGTTTTAGCGCGTTGGCCATCGTGGGTGATGGGGATGGCAGGGTTGGTTTTGCCGTCGGTAAGGCGAAAGAGGTCCCCGATGCCCTAAGAAAGGCGACTGAAAAGGCCCGTAAAAGTATGATACACATACCAATGAATGGGAAAACCATACCGCATGAAGTTATGGGCCATTTTGGCGCGGGTCTAGTCCTCTTCAAGCCGGCGTCGCCGGGTACCGGCGTTATAGCCGGTGCCGTCGTCAGGGCCATCATGGAGGCTGCCGGTGTTCAGGACATATTGTCTAAAAGCCTTGGTACAAATAATCCTCATAACATAGTTCATGCAGCGTTTAATGGTCTCGGCATACTTAAAACATCGACAGGTACGGCCGTTATGAGGGCCGGTTCACCCGAGGAAAACCTAGCTTAAGGGATTGTGGCTATATGATTACGCTTAATGATTTAAGACCGCATGTGGGCGCAAGAAAAGTAAAAAAAAGAGTTGGCCGTGGTGAAGCCTCTGGTCATGGTAAAACATCCTGCAAGGGAGAAAAGGGCCAGAGGGCGCGTACTGGTGCATCTATAGGTCCTGGTTTCGAGGGTGGCCAGATGCCGCTATATAGGCAGCTGCCAAAACGTGGTTTTAAAAATTCTTTTAAAAAACTTTATGGTATTTTAAATCTTAGAGATATATCGGTCATGGAGGGCGATGCTGTTGTAGACATTAATATTCTCAAAGAGAAGGGATTGGTGCATAAGAGATTTAATTTGTTGAAGATATTAGGGGATGGCGAGATTGGCGGACCTGTTGTAGTAAAGGCCCATGCCGCCAGTAAGGAGGCCGTAAAAAAGATAGAAGCGGCCGGTGGCAGGGTTGAGTTTTTGTCCCGCCAAGGCAATGAGGCCTAGCCTATGAAAGGAATAGAGGGCCTTGCGCAAACGCCCGAGTTAAGAAGGCGTATAGGCTTTACCCTTCTAATGCTGGCTGTTTATAGAATAGGCGTCCAGATACCGGCGCCAGGCATTGACGTTACTGCTCTAGCCTCTTTTTTTGCCAGGGCCCAGGGGACGTTGTTTGGACTTTTTGACATGTTTTCCGGCGGCGCGCTGCAAAGACTCTCTATATTTGCATTGGGCATAATGCCGTATATAAGCGCCTCTATAATATTGCAGCTATTGACTGTAGCGGTGCCCAAATTGGAGGCGTTAAAAAAAGAAGGAGAGGCCGGACGGAAGAAAATAAGTCAATATACAAGGTATGGGACTGTTTTTTTAAGTCTTATTCAAGGGTTGGGTATTGCAATCGGCTTGGAAAGCATGACTGCTCCGAATGGCGCCGCAGTGGTTGCTGTACCTGGCTGGGGCTTCAGGTTGCTGACGGCGCTCACCTTGATGTCAGGGACAGTCTTTCTTATGTGGCTGGGAGAGCAAATAACAGAGCGTGGAATCGGAAACGGGATTTCGCTTATCATTTTTGCCGGCATAGTTGCACGGTTGCCTTCGGCTGTAGTTAGTACTTTTAGTTTGGTCAAGACCGGCGATATCAACATTGCGTTTTTGCTGTTATTATTGGTGATGATGGTTTTTGTTATAATATTTATATGCTTCATGGAGAGGTCTCACAGACGTATTCCAATCCATTACGCCAAGAGGGTTGTTGGACGAAAGGTCTATGGCGGTCAAACCTCGCATCTTCCACTAAAGATCAATACGGCAGGGGTTATTCCCCCCATATTCGCATCTTCCATCATTATGTTTCCAGCTACCATAGCTAATCTTATCCATGTTTCATGGATGCAGTCTTTCGCCCGTGCAATGCAGCCAGGCAGCGTGGCATATGAGACCCTGTTTGTAATTTTGATTATTTTTTTCTGTTATTTTTATACTGCGATAACATACAATCCGGTTGATATCGCCGATAATCTAAAAAAATATGGCGGTTATATCCCTGGCATTAGACCTGGCAGGAAGTCGGTTGAATTCATCGACAGAATTCTAAGCCGTATAACATTAATCGGGGCGATCTATATATCATTCATATGTGTGCTGCCAAGCATATTGATCGCCAATTTCAATATCCCGTTTTATTTTGGCGGTACTGCATTGCTGATTGTCGTAGGTGTTGCAATGGATACCATGGGACAAATAGAATCGCATTTGATAACAAGAAATTATGAAGGATTCGTTAAGGGCGTGCGGCTTAAGGGCAGAAACGTATAAGTGAAGAAAATAAGGCCAGCGCAGACGATTATACTAAAGTCGCCGCGGGAGATTGAAAAATTAAGGGCGGTCAACCAAATAGTAGCTACTGTTTTGCATGAACTTAGAGGTTATATTGAACCAGGAATAAGCACTGGTGAATTAGACAGAATAGCTGATGGGAGATTGAGGTTTTATGGTGCCGGAGCTGCATTTAAAGGTTATCATGGATATCCTGCTACGGCCTGCATATCAATAAATAATGAAGTTGTTCACGGGATACCTTCAAATAATAGAATTTTAAATGAGGGCGATCTGGTGAGCATTGATTTGGGTGCGGTTCGGGAAGGCTATTTTGGCGATGCTGCTATAAGCCTGCTTGTTTGTGACGGGCCTGATGTCGCCAAAAAATTGCTTGAAGTAACATCATCAGCCCTTGTGAGTGGCATAGCAGAGGCATCAGCCGGAGCTAATCTGGGGGATATTTCCTCGGCGATTCAGAGATTTGTCGAAAGTAAAGGGTTTAGTGTTGTGCGCAAGTTCGTGGGCCATGGCATAGGAAGGGCCCTGCATGAGCCGCCCGAAGTTCCTAATTATGGCAAGAGGGGGTGTGGGCCGGTTCTTAAGCCTGGGATGGTATTGGCCATCGAACCAATGGTTAATGCCGGGGGCTATGATGTGCAGATATTGGACGACGGCTGGACGGTCGTTACGGCCGACGGTTCTATATCGGCGCATTTTGAGCATACTGTTGCGATAACACAGCATGGCCCGGATATATTGAGCGAATTAAAATAATTTATGTTATTATGTTAAATAATAAGCGAGGATGCTGAAGCCATATAAATGTCAAAAGGTGATTCCATTCAGTTAGAAGGTAAGGTAATAGAGACCTTACCAAATGCCATGTTTCGAGTTGAGTTGGATAATGGCTATAAGATACTCGCACATATATCTGGTAAGATGCGTATGCATTATATAAAGATACTTCCAGGAGACAGGGTTACCGTTGAAGTGTCTCCCTATGATTTAACGCGTGGCAGAATAGTATATAGAGCAAAATAGCCTTCAAGGAAAAAAAGATGAAAGTTAGCGCATCAGTAAAAAGACGGTGTAAGGATTGCATTGTGATTCGACGCAATGGAGTTGTAAGAGTTATATGTAAAAATCCGCGTCATAAGCAACGTCAAGGTTAAGGGAGGATTATGTGGCTAGAATAGCTGGAGTTGATTTGCCTAAAAATAAACGGCTTGAGATTGCGCTTACATATATTTATGGTATTGGTCGGCCAACTGCCCAAGATATATTAAAGAAGGCCTCTATTGATCTTAATAAAAAGACCGATGATCTTACAGATGAAGACATTACTTCATTGCGCAGGATTATAGACACCGAACATAAGGTTGAGGGAGACCTCCGCAGGGAGATCTCGATGGATATCAAGAGACTTATGGACTTGGGTTGCTATAGAGGTCTCCGCCATCGCAAGGGATTGCCCGTCAGGGGGCAGAGAACGAAAACAAATGCAAGGACGCGTAAGGGGCCTGGTTCTTCTTTGGTTAAGAAGAAAGGTTAGCCGCCCAAATAGGAGGGAAAAATATGGCTCCACCAAAAAAAACTAGCAGAAAAGAAAAGAAAAATTTGCCTGAGGGTATAGCCCACATCCAGGCGACATTTAACAATACTATTGTAACGATTACAGATAAGCAGGGCAATACGGTGTCATGGGCTAGCTCTGGGACGCAGGGCTTTAAGGGTTCGAGGAAGGGCACTCCTTTTGCGGCCCAGATTGCGGCTGAGACCGCGGCGCATAAGGCAGGGGAACATGGCATGAGAAGCGTCGAGGTGTATATAAATGGACCTGGCTCAGGCAGGGAAGCAGCGCTTCGTGCCTTGCAGATGGCTGGTTTTCAGGTCAGGGTTATCAAGGATGTCACACCGATACCGCATAATGGCTGTAGGCCGCCAAAGCGGCGCAGAGTATAGTTGCGGATGATGGAGGAATATATTGGCTAGATATACTGAAGCACGATGCAGAATGTGTAGACGGGAAGGCTTAAAACTTTTTCTAAAGGGTGACCGTTGTTTTTCAGATAGATGCGCCCTTGAAAGGCGCGGGTATGCCCCTGGCCAGCATGGGCAGATGAGGGTAAAGGTCTCTGACTATGGCATACGTTTGAGGGAGAAGCAGAGACTCAGACATAGTTATGGTGTACAAGAAGCCCAGTTTAGACGGTATTTTGATCTGGCTGACCGTCAGAAAGGTGTGACCGGCAACAATTTGCTTGTCATATTGGAAAGGAGACTTGACAATGTAGTCTATAGACTTGGATTTGCAGAGTCTAGATCGCAGGCCAGGCAGCTTGTGAGACATGGCTTCTTTTCAGTAAATAACCGGCGCGTCAATATCCCTTCTTTTTTGGTTTCGTTGGGTGATGTGATAGACGTTGTAAATAAGGAAAATGTAATAACGCCTATCAAGCAGTCACAAGAAGCTATAGCGCGAAGGGGGGTGCCTGAGTGGCTGGAGTTGAACCAAGAAAAATTGCAAGGAAGGGTTAAGTCTTTTGCTGAGAGAGGCCATATCACATTGCCCATACATGAGCAGCTTATCGTCGAATTTTATTCAAAGTAATGGGTATAGCGTGTTGCAGGGACAATGAATATATATGACTAGTGAACATAGCCCTTATTATAGAAATTGGCGCGAACTTATCATTCCTAATAAACTTGAAAAACATGATGGGTGCACGCGCTATTATGCTAAATTCAGTTGCGAGCCCCTTGAAAGGGGCTACGGCATTACCTTGGGCAATGCCTTGAGGAGGGTTCTTCTCGCCTCCATTCAGGGTGCAGCCATTACTAATGTCAAGATTGATAATGTGCTGCATGAATTGTCAAGTATCCCTGGTGTTATTGAGGATGTGACCGATATTGTATTGAATCTCAAGGGTGTCCGTCTTAAGTTGGCCAGAGACGAAGATTGCGTTTTGACCCTTGAGAAAAAAGGCGCCGGCATGGTCAAGGCGGGCGATATTGTGGCCCCCGGCGGAGGGGTTGAGGTTTTAAATCCCGAGTATCATATAGCCACCCTGTCCGCAGATGGTGAATTGCGTATGGAGATGCTTGCCAAGTGGGGAAGTGGATATGTCCCCGCAGAGAGAAATAAAGACCCTGGGCAGCCTATCGGCACAATCGCAATTGATGCGCTTTTTTCTCCCGTATCCAAGGTCAATTTTGTTGTTACGCAGGCCAGGGTAGGTCAGATGACCGATTATGACAAATTGACCATGGAAATATGGACGGATGGAAGCGTAACGCCCGATGAGGCGCTGGGTTATGCAGCCAACATATTAAAAAAACAGCTTTCCATATTTATAAGTTTCGATGATGAGCAAGAACCTGTTAAGGAACAGAGCGCCGTCGATATACATGCAATAAGCGACTATCTTAACCGCACTATCGATGAGCTTGAGTTTTCAGTCAGGTCAGCAAATTGCTTAAAGAATGCAAACATAAACTATATTGGCGACTTGGTTCAGAAGACCGAGCCCGAAATGCTTAAAACGAAAAATTTTGGCAGAAAGTCTCTGAAAGAGATTAAAGAGGTGTTAAGTAACATGAATCTCCATTTGGGGATGAAATTGGACGGCTGGGCGCCGCCCAGAAAGGTTAAGGAACAACCTGTCCAAGAAGGGGAGTAGTTATGCGCCACAGAAGAGAAACAAGAAAGCTTGGAGTAAAAACAGCACATCGCATTGCCATGCTCAGAAATATGGTGAGCTCTCTCTTGGAGCACGGCAGGATCGTTACAACCGTTCCCAAGGCCAAAGAGCTCCGCAAGATCGCCGACAAGATGGTGTCCTTGGCTAAGAACGGCAGCCTTCATGCCAGAAGGGAAGCGCTGTCGGTCGTGCGCCGCGGTGATCTAGTTGACAGGCTGTTTTCACATTGGGGGCAGCAGTTTGTGGATAAAAATGGTGGCTATAGCCGTCTTGTAAGGGTCGGCCAGCGCAGAGGTGATGCTGCCAGCCTGACCGTCGTTGAGTTTGCCACTGATTCCTTGACCGCCCCTAAGGCCATTTCTGTAAAACAAAAGAAAAAGTCAGGCAAGCAAACATCAACTCTCTTGGCTTCAGGACAGAATGAGGCTGCGATCAAAAAAGAAGATAATGCCTAAGTCTTAAGATAGCAGCCGGTAAGATAATCTAGTTAGACGCCCTTAAAGACATGATTGCTTAAGGGCGTTTTTTATTTAATTGATGTTTTTTATAGTCGCCCTTGCTACAGTGAAGACCTCTATCTGATCGGCACCCGCTTTAAGCAGGGCCTTGGCGCATTCGTTTACCGTAGATCCAGTGGTCAATATGTCGTCTATGATAGTTATTTTAGCATGGTCAGTGTGGTTGATTTTGCCCGTGACAGAGAAGGCGTCTTCAACATTTCTGCGGCGTTGTCTTGAGGTCAGCCCTGTTTGTTGCAGGGTCTTTTTGTGTCTTGCGAGCATGTCAAGGGCCACGACAGAATCTGGAAATATCCGCCTTGCAAGTTCCGCCGCCTGGTTAAAACCCCTCTGCCGCAGCCTGGCGGCATGTAGCGGGACGGGAATCAGAACTCCAGGGTCTGGCATTGCGGGCATATTTTGTTTTACGATCTCGCAAAGGGTTTTGAGTGCGTATCTATCATCATAGAATTTTATTCTGTGTATAAGGTTCCGTATGGAGCCGTCATATTCAAAGGCAGCCCTTGCCAAGCTGTAGCTTGGTGGATCTTTTATGCAATCGCCGCAGGTATGGTTAATCCCTGTGCCGGATATAAAAGGATTGCCGCAGATCGTGCATAACGGAGGCATTATTTTTTTAATGCCTCCGAGGCAGTTTTTACATATTGCGCCTTGCGAGGGATAATCGATTGTACGGCCGCAGGCAGCGCAGGTATTGGGAAAGAGCAGCCCCTTGAACAATAAATCCGTCGCATTGACGATGCCTTTTAGTATTTTTTTGGGCGATATTTTCATCGCAATTTCGCATGATAAGCATATGCTACATCTCTTTTATAATGCAGTCGGCAAACTCCGAACACTTGACCTCTGTCGCGCCATGAATTTGTCGTGCAAGGTCATAGGTGACCTTTTTGCGGCCTATTGCAGCCTCAATGGCGCTATGGATTATATCTCTTGCCTTTGTCCAGCCCAGATAATCAAACATCATGGCCCCCGAGAGTATTAAAGAGCCTGGGTTTACCTTGTCAAGACCGGCATATTTCGGCGCTGTGCCGTGTGTAGCTTCAAAGACCGCATACCCGTCGCCTATGTTGGCTCCCGGGGCCATTCCGAGGCCGCCAACTTGCGCTGCCAGGGCGTCCGAGATATAATCACCGTTAAGATTAGGGGTGGCGAGCACGCTGTATTCCTTTGGCCTTAGCAGCACCTGCTGGAACATGGCGTCTGCGATCCTGTCCTTTATCACGATCTTGTCTTCAGGGGCCTTTCCGCCATATTTGTCCCATATATCTTGTTCGGTGACGGTGACATCTGAAAACTCATTTTTGGCCAGTTCATAGGCCCATGTCCTAAACGCCCCTTCCGTGTATTTCATGATGTTGCCTTTGTGTACTATGGTCACGCTGTCCCTACCGTTGGTCATGGCGTAGCGGATGGCCTTTCTCATAAGCCGGTATGTGCCCGTCATGCTTATGGGCTTGATGCCGACGCCTGAATCTGGGCGGATGTCTTTGCCCATCTCTTTTTTTAGGAATTCTATGATCTTTTTGGCCTCGTCAGTCCCCTCGGCCCATTCAATGCCGGCATAGACATCTTCGGTGTTCTCCCTGAAGATCACCATGTTGACGTCTTCGGGTTTTTTCACCGGGCTCGGCACGCCCTTGATATACCTTACTGGGCGTACGCAAGCATAAAGGTCCAATTCCTTCCTAAGGGTGACATTTAGGCTTCTTATGCCTTTGCCGACAGGGGTTGTGAGCGGGCCCTTAATGGCGACTATATATTCTTTTATAAGATCAAGGGTCTCGGGCGGCAACCAGCTGCCCATTTTATCGAAGGCCTTCTCGCCGGCAAGGATCTCCCGCCACTGGATCCTCTTTTTGTCTCCATAGGTTGTTTTTACGGCGGCGTCGAGTACCTTCCTTGTGGCCTTCCATATATCGGGCCCGGTGCCGTCGCCTTCGATATATGGAATGACCGGGAAATCGGGCACGTTAACAGTGCCATCATCATTGATGGTTATCTTTTCTGGGGCCATGGCTATTATGATGCCTCCTATTTATCGTTTTAGGCCATGAAACTATACAAGAATGGTCCCCCCAGTCAACTTGAAAGTTGCTTAAAGGCTGCGTTTTGAGCCGCCTGCCTCGAATACTATCTTCAATGCGTCACTGATCTTGGAGACCAGGTGTACCTTTAAGGTTTTCCGGACATTTTCAGTTATCTCCTCAAGGTCAACGGCATTTCGTTTCGGAAGTATAATCTCTTTTATGCCGGCCCTGTGGGCGGCGAGGACCTTTTCTTTGATTCCTCCCACGGGCAGCACAAGGCCTCTGAGGGTTATCTCGCCCGTCATCGCCACCTCTGGTCTCACATGGCGATTGGTTAAAAGAGATATAAGCGCCATGGTGATCGCTACCCCTGCAGACGGCCCATCTTTCGGTATGGCTCCGGCAGGCACATGGATATGTATGTCCTCTTCCTTGAATATTTCCTCTGGTATCTTTAGTTGTCCAGCCTTAGCCCTTATATAACTTAAGGCCGTTTGCGCAGATTCCTTCATCACATCACCGAGTTTCCCGGTCAAAATAAGCCTGCCTGAGCCTTTCATCTTGGTCGCCTCTATAAAGAGTATCTCGCCTCCAGTCGGGGTCCATGCCATACCGGTGGCGATCCCGGGGACCTTGGTTCTTTCCGCGACATCATATTCAAATTTGGGGGGGCCGAGGTATTCCTTTAGATTCTTTGCCTTTATGATGGCCTTTTCCGTCTCGCCGGTTGCGACACCCTTTGCAACGGCCCTGCAGATGGCCGCAATCTGTCTTTCAAGATTTCTTACGCCGGCCTCGCGCGTATAGTCGCTTATGATCTTAAGAAGCGCGTCTTTCTTGATATTCACAAGTGCCGCTGTAAGGCCATGCGCCTCAAGTTGTCTGGGCATGAGGTATCGTTTGGCGATCTCGATCTTTTCCTCGTGGGTGTAGCCGGAAAGTTCTATAACCTCCATGCGGTCCAGAAGCGGGCCAGGGATGGTGTCGAGGACATTGGCGGTGGCAATGAAAATAACCCTGGAGAGGTCGAACTCAACGCCAAGATAGTGATCGGAGAATCTGGCGTTCTGCTCAGGGTCCAGGACCTCAAGCAGGGCGGAGGCAGGGTCTCCCCTGAAATCCATCCCTATTTTGTCTATTTCATCCAACATGAAGACAGGATTTTTCGTTCCAACCTTCCTGAGGCCCTGTATAATGCGCCCTGGCATGGCCCCAACATAAGTTCGTCTGTGGCCTCTTATCTCGGCCTCATCTCTTACCCCGCCAAGGGCTATCCTTAGAAATTTACGGCTGAGAGAGCGGGCTATTGATCTGCCTAGAGATGTTTTCCCTGTGCCTGGTGGACCCACAAAACACAGAATAGGCCCCTTGGCATCCGGCTTGAGCTTTCTCACGGCCAGATATTCGATGATGCGCTTTTTTACCTTTTCGAGGTCATAGTGGTCTTTATCCAGTATATCTCCGGCAAGCTTCAGATCCAGGCGGTCTTCTGTTGATTCGTTCCATGGAATGGAAAGAAGCCAATCAATATACGTCTGGGCGACCGCATATTCCGAAGACGATGGATGCATTCTGGCGAGTCTGTCCAGTTCTCTCTCGGCCTCTTTCATAACGTCATCAGGCATGCCCTTCGCCTGTAGCCTTTCTCTGAGCTTGGCCGTATCATCCGCCCCCTCGCCGTCTTCGCCAAGTTCTTTTTTGATGGCCCTCATCTGTTCCCTGAGATAAAATTCCTTTTGGCTCTTGTCTAACTGTCCCTTCACCTTTGACTGAATCTTGTGGCCCAGCTCCAGTATCTCGAGCTGTTGGGTCAGTATCTTAAGGGATTTCCCGAGCCGTTCCTTGACGTCTAGCGTCTCTAGTATCTCCTGTTTTTCAACTGGCGGTATGTTTAGATGGCTTATGACTATGTCGGCCAACACCCCTGGCTCATCTATGGCTGATATAAGCCCGCCGAGTTCGTTTGGCAGATTTGACGACATGTCGAGTATGCGCGAAAACAACTGCCTGATATTGGTAATGAGCGCCTTGGTCTCTAGGTCATGGCTTATAATCTCTTCGACCGTCTCGACTTTGGCCTTGAGATAGGGTTCGGAGCCTGTTATTTCGAGAATACGTATCCTTGACACACTCTGGAGCAGCAGTTTTGCATGGCCTTCATCATCTTTGGCCATGCGCAGGATAAGGGCCGCTGACCCCATTTTGGGTGTTCGAATCTTCCCCTGCTCTCCGCCGTCGGCTTCAAATGTGTTCAGCACAGTCACTGTCCTGTCAGTGGCCAGCGCATCATCGATAAGCTTGATGAGATTCGGCTGATCGGTCAGCCATGGTATCACCATGTGTGGGAACAGGACCACATCTTTGCTTGTGATGACAGGAAGTTCTCGTATTGTGCTATGGTTCGTTTTTTCTTTTATTTGTTCATCTTCATTCATAATCGCCTCAGCATTTAAGAGTTATGGGTAAGCCGTTAAGAGATGTCTATCTTGATCTTTTTATTCTGTTGATAGGGAAGCCGCACAACTAGAAATCCGTTTTCATAGCTGGCGTCTATTTTATTCGCATCAATTGGGCAAGGTATGCGGATGGTGCGTTCAAATTGTCCGTAGTTTATCTCCATTTGGTAGAAATACATCTCGCCTTCGTTCCAAAATGGCCGCCGTTGCCCGGCTAGGTATAAAAATTGATCTTTTATGGCTAGATACAGACTTTTTATGTCCACGCCAGATAAATCCGCTACAATATGCAACGCGTTTTGGGTTCTGTATACATCCATGGCCGGCATCCAGCCCCGCGCAGAAGATATGATGGGGAATGAAACATTAAAGAAGTTTTGTATGACTTGCCTGATGTCATCGGACAGGTCTTCAGTGTCGTTTTTCACCTTTATCTTTATCGCCGTCATAGCCATCTCCCTTCGAACTCAACCATTTACTTTGTTAAACATCAATAAATCTAAGGCCTAGACCTTGACGATGCAACCCGTTTGGTTTAAAAGAATAATCCTTTGGAGTGGTTTTCCTCCTTGCCCTGACAGGATGCAGGTTGATGTGTGCGTATTTATTCAGGGCCTTTTGTGTAACAAGTCCTAAGGGAGGCTATATAGATAATGAAATTGCACCATTATGAAACATTTTATTTGCTTCATCCTGACCTCAATGATGAGGACAGGGCTGCAATCTCAGAGAGACTGCAAAAAATAATCATTGAAAAGAATGGCCAGGTTGTAAAAAATGATCCATGGCCCTTGCAGAAACTTGCGTACAAGACCCGCAAACAGACCAAGGGTTATTATATAGTCTTGGAATATGGTGCAGCCGCCGATGTAATTTTCGATATCAATAGAGAGCTGCGTCTGGACGATAGGGTGCTCAGATTTATGACGTCTAAGCTTGGCGAAAAATTCGATTACGAAGCTATAATCAAGGCATATCAGGACAAGGCCTCCAAAAGGAATGTATCCGAGGAGCCTATTGATGAAGCCGCGACCGCACCGGAATTACAGGAACTTGGAGAATAACAAGCAATGCAGGAAGATAAAACAAGCCGCTTGAAACGGCGTCGTGTCTATGTCCGCAGAAAGGTCTGTAGATTTTGCGCTGATAAGGCCATGGTTATTGATTATAAAGATGTCGATACGATGAGACATTTCACAACAGAAAGGGGCAAGATAATGTCAAGTCGCATAACAGGCACCTGCGCCAAGCATCAGAGACGCCTGACCAAGGCCATAAAGCAGGCAAGGATGATGGCTCTTTTGCCCTTTACCTCCGCCCATGCCTTGAGAGACTAAAATTGTGGGCCAGTGAAAGATCTTTGGTTTGGCCTGCCTTTCTGCTGGTTCTTGCAAGCCTTTTATTGTCTTTATGGCTTGGACCGGTAAGTCAATTTTTTGTCCCCGGTCTTCTCGTAGGCTTGGCATGGAAGCTGGATATGAAATATGCGGCTTCCATGTTTGCTGGCGCCTTTTTTGTCGCCATTTTGGCGTCTGTTGAGCTAGGCGGTCCAGGCCCTCAGATCGTTCTTGTTCAGCTGTTAGGGCTCACAATACTTTTCTATATTGCATATTATAAAGGCTGGTCTGGTCCAAAGGCGGTCCTGGCAGGACTATCATACCTGATCTTGTATGCCGTTTTGATGCTTGCCCTCAGTGCCAACGGGGATATTTTTTCCGCCTTTCAAGAGGTGGAAAGGGCTGTGGCGAAGGAGTTTGAGCTTGGCTTCAAATTTTACAAGAAATCTAGCGCAGCCAGCCGTAATCCGGAATTCGATATCTTGCTTGCACAGGCTAAGGCCACCATAATAAGGCTTCTGCCAGGGCTTGTTGGCCTTACCTTTTTGGCGGCGAGCCTTGGCAACGTTATTACGGCCAGGGTGTTTCTGCGCAAACGCCTCTCGGCGGCGGATGTCTTTGGTCCCGCGTTTTCAATGTGGAAGTTGCCTGAATACATTGTATGGCCTTGTATTTTGGCTGGAGCGGTGGCGCTGTTTGCGCCCAGGGTTTATTCCATGGCTGCCGAGAATTGTTTATTGGTCTTCGGTGGGTTATATTTCCTTCAGGGCTTTTCAATAGTGGAATTTATGTTCAAGGCCTTTAAAATGCCATTTTTTGTCCGCGCGCTCGTGATTTTTTTGTTTGCGATCCAATGGTACGGTCTTTTGATGATAGTGGCGCTGGGTCTTTCGGACATATGGCTTGATTTGCGGTCTAGGATTACGTCGTTACGAGACGGGCAGGTCTAAAGAAATATTGAGGGAGGCGTTATAATTATGGAAATCATACTCAGAGAAAGTGTTTCTTCATTGGGCAAGGCCGGTGATACAGTGAGGGTTTCAGACGGTTATGCCCGCAATTATCTGATACCCAGGGGGCTTGCCCTCTTGTCGGACAAGAAGAACGCAGCCCAGCTTGAGCGTCAGCGCAACATGATCCTTGCCAGGGCTGCAAAACTCAAGGCCGAACACGGGGCGCTCGCTGGCCAGCTTGAAGGGCTGGATGTCAGCGTGACAGTGCGTGTCGGCGAAGAAGGCAGGTTATACGGTTCAGTCACCAGCATGGATATCGCCAAGGCCATTGAGTCCAGGGGATACAAGATTGACCGCAGAAAGATACAGATGGATGAGCCCATAAAGTCAACGGGTGAATTTGTTGTGCCGGTGAAACTGGGCGCCGATATTGCTGCCTCTTTAAAGGTTAAGGTGGTGCCAAAGGAGTAAAAGACTTGGCCATTTCCCTGCTGAAATCCGCAGGTCGTTCCACTGACTACCGTCAGCCTCCTCAGAATGTCGAGGCGGAACAATGCGTGTTAGGCGGCATACTTATAGAAGACGGCGCCCTTTTAAAGGTGGTGGACATCCTGAACCCCAGGGATTTTTACCGGGAGATTCACGGCATTATTTATGGGGCCATGCTCGAGCTTCTTGAGCGCAATGAACCGCAGGACCTCGTTACCGTCAATAATCTTCTTAAATCCAAGGGTCGACTGGAGACAATAGGGGGTGTCTCATATCTTGCCGAACTTACGGAAGTTGTGCCCGTGGCATCCAATATTGGTTATTATGCAAGGATTGTAAGGGACAAGTCAATCTTGCGCCGCCTCATCCAGGCCTCCTCTGACATTGCGGCATTGTGTTATGAAGAGGCGGATGCAGTGGACGAAATAATTCAGTCCGCAGAATCGGTCATCTTCGAGATATCACAGGAGAGGATCCGTCAGGCGTTTTATCCGTTAAATGGCGTCCTGAAAGATAGCATCAAAAAAGTCGAGATCTTTTACGAAAACAAGAAGCTTATTACTGGCGTGTCGAGTGGTTTTTATGAACTCGACCAGCTGACCGCAGGATTTCAGCCCTCTGATCTCGTTATAATTGCGGGCCGTCCTAGTATGGGAAAGACCGCTCTTGCCTTGAATATCGCCCAGAGGGCATCTATTGAGAACAACACGACTGTCGCCATTTTCTCCCTTGAAATGTCAAAAGAGCAGCTAGCCTTGAGGATGCTCTGTTCAGAGGCCAGGGTTGACGCCCAAAAGGTAAGGACAGGGTTTTTGAGTGAGCACGACTGGCCCGTTCTGATAAACGCTGCAGGACGTCTTTCAGAGGCATCCATTTTTATCGACGATACACCTGCTGCCTCAGTCCTTGAGATGCGCGCCAAGGCGCGGAGGCTTAAAAGTGAGCATGGTTTAGGTCTTGTGATAGTTGACTATTTGCAGCTGATGCGCGGCAGGGCCCAGAGTGAGAGGCGGGAGCAGGAGATATCTGACATATCGCGTTCGTTAAAGGCCATGGCCAAAGAGCTCAATGTCCCTGTAATAGCCCTTTCCCAGCTAAACCGGAAGGTGGAGGACAGGCCTAACAAGAGGCCTCAGATGGCGGACTTAAGGGAGTCGGGTGCGATTGAGCAGGATGCCGATGTAATTATATTTATATACAGGGACGAGGTTTACAGCAGGCCTGATGAAGACAACCCGAACAGGGGCAAGGCCGAATTGAACGTCGCCAAACAGAGAAACGGCCCTACCGGGCTTGTGCAGCTGGCTTTTGTGTCAAAATTTTCCACCTTTGCAAACCTATCAAGAGAGACAGAGGGCTGATTTTTAAGGCCTGCCAATGATGGTCGTTTTATGCCAGTCTTACCTTCAGGTTTTTCTCTAAAAGATGTGCTTGTCCGTTTGTTTGGCGAGAGCGGGCTTGCGATTACAGACAGGGCCGTAGACGACCTTTGCATATATCTCTGCGAGCTCGATAACTGGAACAAAAGGATGAATCTTACCGGGATCGCGGGTCTGGAGGAAATGGCCGTAAAGCATGTTGGGGATACGATCCTGCTAGCGCTTCATGCGCCGGACAGGATTGGATATATGCTTGATATAGGTACAGGGGCGGGTGTGCCAGGGCTTATTTTTAAGATAATCAGGCGGGATCTAAATGTGGTGCTCGTCGATTCTGTCCGCAAAAAAGTCTCCTTTCTGAGGTACCTTATTGCGCGGCTGGGGCTTTGCGGTGTCTGGGTGGAGCAGGGCAGGGCTGGCCTTGACGACGTCCCGGCGTGCAGACCTGAGGCCGGATTCGATCTCATAGTCAGCCAGGCTGTTGGCCCTATTGATGAACTGGCAGGCATGGCGGGCGGGCTGCTCTCAAAGGACGGCGTGATTATTTCCCTGAAAGGGGTGCGTGGTGTGGAGGAGGCCGCTGACTTTAAAGAGCGGCTTTTGGAGATGGGCTGGGAGGCGAGGCCCGTAAAGGCCTATACCCCTGTGGGCAGGCAGATGCGCTACTTGATTTTTATGAAAAGGGTCATAAGCTGTAAAAATGATCCTTGACTGGAAGAAGGGCGCCCTGCTCTTGCTAGTCCTCGGCTGGTGCAATTTTCTTCCCATAGTGGCCTCGCTGTGTTTGAAGGAGCGTCTGTCCTTGCCGGTTGACATGGGCGCCATATGGTTTGACAAAAGGCCTCTGTTCGGGCCGCATAAGACGTGGAGGGGCCTGTTATTTTCGATACTGGGGACGGCTTTGGCGTGCAGCCTTGTCCCTGCGCTCGGGATGGCGCTTGGCGCGAGGATGGCTGTGCTGTCCATGTCCGGAGACCTGTTGTCAAGTTTCATAAAAAGGCGCCTTGGACTGAGGCCTGGACGAAGCGCAATTGGACTTGACCAGGGGCTCGAATCTTTTTTGCCTCTTGCGGGCATAAGGGGCGAATTCGATCTCGGCTGGCTTGAGATATTTTTTTGGGTGTTTATGTTCCTGATTCTTGAAATTATTATCTCGCCCATTCTTTACAAGTTTCATATCAGACATGATCCTTATTAGGTTGAAATCAAATGGCGTTATTAAAGGCTGACTTGCATATCCATACGGCTGAAGATCCGGAAGACCTTGTTTTTTACCGTGCCACCGAACTTATAGACATGGCCAACACATATGGCTATAGCGTCTTGTCCATAACAAACCATAACTGCGTAACCTACAGCGAATATCTTAGAGACTATGCGAGAGAGAGGGGGATAGTCCTTATACCAGGCATGGAGGCCACTATCGAGGGGCGCCATGTGCTTCTTTACAACATGGACTTTCCGTCGCTTGATCGTCGCAGCCTACCTGGCCTGGCGAAGATAAAGACCGATCAAGGTCTCGTGATGGCGCCTCACCCTTATTATCCTAGCCCTTTGGCCTTAAGAGGTCTTTTGCGATCCAATATATCGCTGTTTGATGCCATAGAATTTTGTCACTTTTACACAGGGCACGTAAATTTTAATCAGTTTGCCCAAAGGCTGTCCAGGCTGTCAGGGCTTCCAATGGTCGGCACTTCCGATGCCCATCAGAGGTGTCAGTTTCACACAACCTATTCCATTATTGATGCTGAACCTGATTTGCCGTCGGTCATACAGGCCATAAAGTTAGGAAAGGTAGAGGTGGTCACGCGTCCCCTCCCGCTGCCGTTTCTCATGAAGGTAAACTTCAGGATGTTCTGGCGGAACAAGGTTGTCAAAAAGTTGATATCAGCCGATTCTAATGGGGCAGCAGAGGAAGATCGAGATTGTCGTTTGTTCCGATAGGGACAAGGGCGTTGTTCTTTTTTTCAACAACTATCAAAGAGTCGGGCGATGGCCCCAAATGTTCGACCTTGGTCGGTTTTATGACGCCCATGACCCCTGCGTAAGGTTCGTCTAGATCTTCGAGCGCGTCACGAATGGCCTGCGGGGTGAGTTCTTGCGCTTTCTTTATGCCTAGCGCAGCGAGGTTGACGGCATCCCATGCAGCGCCAGCCGCAAGGAGTTCCCCCGGGGACATACTGTTTATCTTGTCTCCAATGGCCAAGCGGAAGCGTATCTCGGAGAGCTTGCACGGGTGGCGGTCAGAGAGGTTTCTGCCAAGAAGAATTGGTGGAGCGACTATGAAGAGACGCGGTTGGGCCTGGGATTGTTTGAGTATTTCGCTTGAGAGCATGTCAGCCGGCATGGCCACGTCTATGCCGGCTTCTTTGGCCGAGTTTATGATACCTGGGCCAGAGGTTTTTTTTATGCCAAAGGCCGTCACTGCGACAGCCCCCTCTCTTTGCGCCTTTTTAAATTGCGGGACCAGGTCTTGACCCTGGTCTTCACCCTTGAAGGTAATGGAAGGCGTAGTCTTTAACCCTGATTCCGTAGCATACGCCTTCATGAAGACGATCGATTGCTTGCCGCTGTCCGAATCCTGCGCAAGCGGGGCGATCAATCCCAGCCCGGCTTGCGCAAGGCCAGAGTAAAGCGCCTTGATCTCGGCGTTAAGGTCAGCTCCTACCCTGAATGTCCAGTCGGGCGCCGGCCTTTCTATCCCGTATCTGATTATGGCGCCGCCTTCGGTAATTATTACAGGTACATTCAGCTTGCCGCCGCATCTTCTAAGCGTCCCCGAAAGGGCCTTGTCGCCTGGCCCCGCAAGGACCAGCACGCCTTGTTTTTTTACCAGGTCTTCAGCTTGCGACAAGAGCTTGGCCGGGTCTCCCTGTGTATCCGATACGATGAGTTTTAGAGGCCTTTGCCTGGCCCAGTCTTGCCCGTTTATGTCGCCAACCGCCGCCCTTGCCCCCGCAACCGCCGCTTGGCCGAATCTTTCGTTCGCCTGGGACAGATCGCACAAAAGCCCTATCTGGACGGGGGTGACGGCGGCCATGATTTTATGCGGCGCAGCAA
>JAJYLJ010000146.1 GCA_021787835.1 Deltaproteobacteria bacterium
TTATGAGCTTAACCGCTTCCTCCCGAAACTCCTTTGTGTATATCGCCCTTGGTATCCTCTCCATGTTGACACCTCCTTATCAATCTTATACCCTAACTTTGGTGTCCACTAAAACCAGCATAGGTCACTTCGATCCTTTTGGGGCTGATCTTCCTGGTTATAAGACCCAGACCGAAATTTAGATGATCAACAAGGTCTCTCTGGGTAAAGGCGGCGGTCATGACATATGGCAGCGCTCAGAATTTGGCTGTCTATTTTTATTTCATTGCAAAATATGGGCGGTAGTGTATTCTAGTTATCAATATCATAATTAAGTAGCAGCAAATTCCCATTTGGGTTATCCTCGTTAACTTTCGTTGTTTTCCCTTGCATCGTTCGTTGCCGTCGAAGTTTCTGCTGAAAACTTAAACTGGAGAAACAGTATGAAACTTTATGTCGGAAACCTTTATTACACCATAAACCAATTTCACAACCCAAGCATTTTATAGAACAAACAAAAGAACGATCCGCGTATCTTAAATAATGCCGCAGAATCTAAAAACCAGGGGAAGGCCCTGGCAGATACCAGAAAATACAAAGGAGCACGAATGAGTTTTACAGAGTTTCAGTTTCACCCGAAGATAAATGCAGGCATTGCTGCCTGTGGCTATACCAATCCTACACCGATACAGAATGAGGCTATTCCTCCGATCCTTGCGGGCCGCGACATCCTTGGCCTGGCGCAGACCGGAACAGGTAAGACCGCAGCTTTTGTTCTGCCCCTTCTCCAGCGGCTGATCGAAGGCCCCCGCAAAAAAGTGCGGGCGCTGATCGTGGCCCCGACCAGAGAGCTGGCTGAGCAGATACATGGTAACATCGGCATGATGGCTAAAGAGACTGGTCTTAAGAGTGTCGTCATCTATGGCGGTGTGAGCAAACTACCGCAGATCAGAGCAATCCGCGCAGGCGTGGAAATAGTCGTTGCCTGTCCCGGACGTCTTCTCGACCTTCTAAATGAAAAGGCCGTCACTCTAAGCACTGTTGAGGTGCTGGTTCTTGATGAGGCAGACCACATGTTTGACAAGGGATTTCTCCCTGACATCCGCCGTATTATCAGGCAGATGCCTATGAAACGTCAATCCATGGTCTTTTCCGCCACCATGCCAAGGGAGATCCGCCACCTGGTGGAAGAGATTCTTCGGAACCCGGAAACGGTACAAATCAACCACACCCTTCCGGCACCGACAATCTCGCACATCCTCTTTCAGGTTGCCAAGGAACAGAAGACCTCTTTACTGAAAAGCATCATCCAAGAGCGGGAAATGGCGAGCACACTCATCTTCACCCGCACCAAACACAAGGCAAAAAACCTGGCCCTGTATCTGCAAAAGGCCGGCTACAGCGCTGCCTCGCTGCAGGGCAATCTGTCCCAGCAGAAACGGCAGCAGGCTCTGGACGGATTCCGGAACGGCACTTTCAAGATCCTTGTCGCCACTGATATTGCGGCCCGCGGTATTGATGTGCTAGGCATTTCCCATGTCATAAACTATGATGTGCCTGACACGGCCGAGGCCTATACTCATCGCACCGGACGTACAGGCCGAGCCTCACGGACCGGCCAGGCCTTTACCTTTGCCAGCCAGGAAGACAGCAAGATGATTTCGCTCATCGAGCACAATCTGGGTAAAAGGATGCTCCGCGAGTCGACCTCTGCCCTTGCCTGTGAGGCGGAAGAGGATGTGCGCGAAGAAAAAAAGGAAAGGTTTTCACGGCTGATGCCGAAAAGAAAGAAATCGGCCGCGGCTGGCAGTGGTGGCAAAAGCCAGCGCAGCAGAACTTGCTCATTCGATTTCGGCATAAGCAAGACTGTGCAACGATAAACTGTTTTGTCTGGATATCCAGACTTCAAGTCGAAGTATCATATAAATGATGCCTCGACTCTATAAAAAGTGGTTCCGACTTGGAACCGAACACAAAGGAGTAGTACAAGATGGCTGAAGGTACAGTAAAGTGGTTTAACGATTCAAAGGGTTTTGGTTTCATTGAGCAGGATGGCGGCAAGGATGTATTTGTCCATCATTCCGCGATTCAGGCCCAGGGCTTCAAGTCTCTGCAGGAAGGCGCCCGTGTGAGCTTCGATGTTGTCGATGGCCCTAAAGGTCCTTCTGCGGCAAATGTTGTCCAGAAGTAATTTCTGATCCGTCAATGCCAAAAGCCCCGTTTTTTAACGGGGCTTTTTATTTCCGCTCATCTATTGTTTCTTAATGGTTATAGGCGTACCCCGCGCCCCGGCATAGAAAATCAGAATCTCCGCCGTTTTATTGCCTTCGTTCTTGCCGTAATGCCATTTATTCACAACCTCGACAATTGATTCTCCAGCTTTTAGATGTAACGTCTTATTGTCTTCAGTAATTACAGTCAGTTCTCCGGTCAATAACACACCCGCGTTTATTACCGGATGTTTATGCATGGCCAGTCGCACTCCTGGCGGGATTTTGATCCTGAGAATCGTTATTTCAGGGGCGCCTTTAGGGTAATCCGGGAGGCGGCTTCCATCCCAACTCGAACTTGTTTTTGCCAGTACATCAACCTGGACGGTATTTACGCCTTCGGCCAAGACATTAGTCGTTACCAATAGTACAAAACAAATTCCGGAGAGTAGCTTTTTCATACTGATCCCCTTTATTTACAAATAACGATAAAATCAGTCGCGGGCGGAGCTAGACAGAAAATGATAATGGTATGATTAATGTAACCCAGCATCATGCTTTAATTTCTCTAACTCATCAAATGCCTTTTTTCGCAATCAGGGCAAAGACCGTGAGAGAACAAAACATCGGAATTCTTGGTAATATAAGCCGCGACATCCTCCCAGTACCCGTTGTCATTACGTATCTTCTTACAGGAGGCACATATCGGGAGCATACCGCTCAAGGTCTTTACCTTGGCAAGGGCGTTTTTAAGTTCAACGATAAGTTTTTCCCGCTCCACCTCGGCATTCCTGCGCTCAGTTATATCACGGGATATAGCCAGAAGGCGCACCGGCTTCCCCTCGGCGTTCCTAATCGGTGAAATGACGATGTCCCACCATTTTGGTGTGCCGTTTTCAGTAGGACAAAAACTCTGGAACCTGCCGAGACGGCCCTGTTGGACATCCGACAGGGCATCGAATGCGGTTTGAGAGTCAGAGCCCTTCCAGAAATCAAGATAGGATACATTCAGATATTTCCCAAAGTCATTGATTCCAAGTAAATGCTGGCCGCCTGGACTCATGAATTGCAGCCGTCCCTCCATGTCCAGCGTTTTGATGCAATCGCTACTGCTGTCGATGATGCTCTGATTGAAGGCGCTGCTTTTCTGCAACTCTTCTTCCGCTTTTTTGCGCTCCAAAATGGCACGGTCGATCTCACCTCCGACTTTTTTTGAAATTCTCCCTATCACGAAACTCATAATGACAACAGTGAGGACCACCGTCACAGCTGAAAATAGCGCGGGATTGCCCGATTCTTTCAGCACCGTTGCGGAAAGCAGGTCTTGAAGCAGGAAGATTGCGATTACAATGGGAAGAAAATACCTCATTAAACGACTGCGGACCGATGGCCCCACAAAAATGGCCGTGAGCATGACCAAGGGACCTGAGGCGGTTACAAGGCCAATACCAAGAAATACGAGCGATTGCGGTCGGGAATGCTATGGGAATGATGTCCCCGCCGTACAAAAGCGGTGTTCCATAGATATATCCGAGAACAACCACAAATCCTACCAATACCACGATCATCCCCAGGAATGCCGATACATCTCTATAA
>JAJYLJ010000147.1 GCA_021787835.1 Deltaproteobacteria bacterium
TGCGATATTTTTCATGAAGCCGAAGATGTCGCAAAACTGCAGCCTGAAGAAATGGACGTTTTCCTCCTCAACCAATTTCATTATCTCGTCTCTGGTCATTTTCCCTGCTCCTTTGTTGGGTTTTGTGTGTAACAATTTTTGCTTATGTCCTAGTTGCTATAAGCCGCTTCGCTGTGTTCGCTCAGATCAAGCCCTTCTATCTCCGCCCCTTCAGAGACCCTGAGTCCAATAAGGCAATCTATGACCTTGAACAATATGAAACTTATTATAAATGCATAGGCAGCTACAATGAATATGGCGAATACTTGCGTTGCAAGAAAGCCAGGGTTGCCAGCCAACAGCCCATTGGCGCCAGATGGATTTACGGCCTTTGAAGCGAAGAGACCGAGGCAAAATGTGCCGATTATGCCGCCTAATCCATGCACTCCGACTACATCCAAGCTGTCATCATAACCAAGCCTTGGTTTGATGGCTACCACGGCGAAATAACAAGATATGCCTGCCACCAGACCTATGATTATGGCCGAGTTTGGGCTGACAAAGCCAGCCGCCGGTGTCACAGTGGCGAGACCTGCTATAGCCCCTGAGGCCGCCCCTAAGGTAGTCGGCTTGCCCCTGTGGGTCCATTCCGTTATGACCCACATGGCCATGCCAGCCATGCCGGCAAGGTGCGTGGATACAAAGGCCGCCGCCGCAATGCCATTCGCAGCCAGGGCGCTTCCGGCATTAAAACCGAACCAGCCGAACCACAGAAGTCCGGTGCCCATGAGCGTCATTGGCAGGTTGTGCGGCATGAACTCCTGTCTGCCGTAACCCTTGCGTCTGCCCACGGCGATGGCCGCCGCGAGGGCCGCCGCTCCTGAACTCAGATGTACTACTAGCCCTCCTGCAAAGTCCAGTACCCCCATAGATTTTAACCAGCCGCCAGCCCCCCAAACCCAATGGCAGATAGGGTTGTAAACCAGAACAGCCCATAAAAGACTGAATATTAAAAAAGCCTTGAAGCGCATGCGTTCGGCAAAGGCCCCTGAGATCAGTGCGGGGGTTATGACCGCAAACATACACTGGTATATCATGAATACCGCCTGCGGGATGGTGGAGGCGTAATCAGGGTTTGGCGCCGCTCCGACCCCGCTTAGTCCGCACCATGCCAGGCTTCCAATAATACCTTTTAAGTCTGGCCCGAATGACATGCTGTATCCGAGATAGACCCATTCCATGCTTACCAGTGAGATCATTATAAAGCTCTGCATTATGGTGCCAAGCACATTTTTGCTTCTTACCATTCCGCCATAAAAAAGAGCAAGTCCTGGCACCATTAATAAAACCAGTGCCGCCGCCAATAACATGAAAGCCGTGTCGCCCGCCTGAATTTGAATCATTAGATGTTCCTTTCTAAAGCTTACATTTTTGTAAAATTTTAAGCCATAAGAAAGGATAAAAGCAAATTATATGCCAAAATATAAATTATTTTCTAACTTACTGTTAAAAATTATATTTATATTATATATCTTTTCCAGGAGATAGAATAAATCTACATTTTAGTAGAAAATATTGAAAATAATAAAACAAAAATGTTATCTAAACTGCTTCATTGCCACGCTCGCCAGTTCTGACCCTTATAACTTCTTCAACAGGCAGTACAAATATCTTGCCATCCCCGATATTCCCGGTATGGGCCGCCTCGCAGATTTTCTTTATAGCATCTTCAACCTGCGAATCCTCGACAACAATTTCGATCTTGATCTTTGGGAGGAAATTTACGACATATTCGGCCCCGCGGTAGATTTCTTTTTGTCCTTTCTGCCGGCCATATCCCTTTACATCCGATATGGTCATGCCCTTTATGCCCATAGAATTTAAGGCGTCTTTTACGTCGTCCAGTTTGAAGGGCTTGATGATCGCCTCGATTTTTTTCATGCAGGCCTCCTGTTTTTTATGAGCTATGTAATAGCTTTATTTTTTTATATCTCCCTTATACACAAATTAGAGCGAATATCCAACTTCACTGTGCTGGGAGAGATCAAGCCCTTGAACCTCTTCTTCTTCAGCGACTCTCAGGCCCATAGTTATGTCTATGGTCTTTAAAATGATAAATGTTAAGGCCAGGGAATACAATATGGCCGATCCGCAAGCAGTGGCCTGAACGATAAACTGATGAGGATTGCCGAGGAACAGACCATTGGCCCCGGCGGGATTTATGGCCTTGGATGCAAAAAGACCTGTTGCCAGCGCCCCCCATAAGCCGCCTATCCCGTGTACGCCGACTACGTCAAGGGCGTCGTCATAACCAAAACCGGATTTGGCAAGCACAGCGAGGTAGCAGACAGCCCCTGCCACAAATCCTATTACTATGGCTGACATAGGCGCTACAAATCCTGCAGCAGGCGTTATCGCAACAAGACCGGCGACCGCCCCGGAGGCCGCGCCAAGCGTTGTGGCCTTGCCGTGTATCATGTGCTCGGCAAGTATCCATGCAAGGGCTGCTGCTCCCGTCGCCACCTGGGTAGTGAAGAATGCAACTGTGGCAGTCTCGCCTGCAGACAGGGCGCTTCCTGCATTAAAACCGAACCAGCCGAACCATAATATTCCTGCTCCCAGGATGGTCATGGGTAGATTGTGAGGCAGGAATGAGTCTCTCCCATAGCCTTTTCTCTTCCCTATCATAAGTGCCGCCACTAGCGCCGCTACGCCCGAATTTATATGTATCACTGTGCCGCCCGCGAAATCGAGGGCGCCCATTTTCCCGAGCCATCCGCCCCCCCAAACCCAATGACAGATAGGCAGATATACAATGGTTGTCCAGAGGATGGTAAAGGTGACAAAGGCGGAAAATTTCATCCTCTCTGCAAACGCTCCGGTTATAAGGGCGGGTGTGATGATGGCAAACATGAGCTGGAACGCGCAGTAGAGCAAGCCTGGTATGGTCGCTGCGTATGGCCCGGGTTTGAGTCCGACGCCGTTTAGAAATGCAAGATCAAGATTGCCTATCAGTCCGTGCACGTCAGGGCCGAATGCAAGGGAATAGCCATAGATAACCCATATGATGGAGACTATCCCAAGGCTTATAAAGCTCTGCATGACGGTGGCAAGGACGTTTTTCGAGCGCACCAGTCCTCCATAGAACATGGCAAGCCCTGGCGTCATAAACATAACCAGTGCCGAGGCTATCAACATAAATGCGGTGTCACCTGAATTCATAAAATCCCTCCTAGTCGTTTTTTGTATCCTAAAAAACCGAATTTTTAGATTTGTCGTAAAGATTTTTTTGAATATTTAAGGAAGTATTCAAGAAATATGCCATTATCTAAAAAATAAAAAATTATTAAATAAATCAATATATTATGCAATACTAGCAATTTAGTTTATTTACATTTTTGTAATTAATTTATCATTTTTTTTACAAATATGTAAATCTATTAAAATAAAACCTTATTTTAAGTTAAAAAATATTGAATTATTGAAAGTTAACCGGAACAGAAAAAATAAAATCAGTTTAAGGCGGGGTTTTTCTTTTCTTTCCCGCCTTAAACTGATCAGGATAAAACATCTGCACGACCGGCAGAACTTGTAATGATGGCCATTCCTTGGCAGTCCGCATTTCTTTCGGCGGGCCAGGACCTTAATATATACTCAAATAGTTCTCTTCTTCCCAATCAGTTACCGCTATCCTGAAATTGTCCCACTCCTTTTCCTTTGCCTCTATGTACTTTTCATATATGTGCTCACCGAGGGTGACCTTGGCGAT
>JAJYLJ010000148.1 GCA_021787835.1 Deltaproteobacteria bacterium
TCATGACAGGCTCTTTAAAAAGATTATGATCCCCCGCCATATCTTCCATGTCTTTTCTTAAACGATGATAAAATTCCATATATTTTAAGGCGCCTTATGCAACCGGCAGGCAACAGGCATGCATGTGCAGCATGCCTGTTGCCTGCCTTTCATGCAAAAGTCCCTAGAAGAAATACTGGTACTGCACCCTTACGCCCAGGTCGTCCTGACTGCCGGGGCCTGAGCTCAAGGGACCGGTAAAGCCCAGGGCCTTGGCGTCGTTTGTGTTTATGCTGTCAAACTCACGGCGCATCCACCTGACATCGGCAGTGATGTATTGATTGAAGCCATAGAGATAGTAGTTGACGCCGAGGATGTACTGCTGGAGGTCCTTCTCCAGGGCGTAGCCGTTATTTAAGTCAACCAGACCAAGACCGCTCATCAGGCTGTTTTCAAGGCTGTTGTTGTCAAGGCGTTTGAAGTATGCGGCCTTGAATACACCCTCCCACTTCTTGGGCACAAAGAAATAGCCGACATTGGCCCGGAGGGCCCAGCGGTCCCATGTCTTTTGAGGCACGGCGGCGCTGCCGCCCGGGTTCTGCATGAATTCCTCCCAGCCGCCCTCGAGGTCTGTAGAGAAGCCCAGGTATCTAAAGAGAAGGGCCGAGTCGAGACCATAGCTTTCGATGTCGTGGAGGCCGTTTTGCTTGGTGCCGGCGTTGTTGTTGGAGGAGCTGAACTTCGTGTCGAAGTAGCTTCCCACGCGGTCCTTGTTTGTAAAACTTGAAAGGACAAGGGCCGCAAGGGGTATGGTGTTGTAGCCGTAGTCGCCCTGCGACAGATAGTGATCAAACCCTGTCGGCCCCATCGGGCCGTTGGGATCCGAGCCGGGCAGGAAGTTGAATCCGACACGGGCCACATAGAGCATCTGCGAATCGGTGTTGGTGGCGCCAAGCGTATCGGCCCCGTTGAACACGCCTGCCATGTATGTAAAGAAGTCCTTGCGGCCGAACATGTCCACATAGCCGTTTACGTTTATGCCCTGGGAGCGGAAGAGCTCCATGCCGCCGGTTGCGAATCCGTT
This sequence comes from Deltaproteobacteria bacterium, assembly GCA_021787835.1. GTDB lineage: Bacteria > Desulfobacterota > Dissulfuribacteria > Dissulfuribacterales > Sh68 > JAJYLJ01. The sequence goes on from JAJYLJ010000148.1 coordinate 1,064, forward strand.
TGCGAGCTCCTGGCCGCTTACAAGGAGCTTGGAGTTGTCGCTCGGGAAGTTATAGGTCCTCTGGCCGAACTGGTCGGTGTCGTTCTCGGCGTCCCCGGTGAAGATGGTCCGGTCGCCGCCGTTTTGCATGAAGCCGCTCTGCCAGAACTCCATGCCGAAGGGGAGCTTCATGCGGCCGAACTGCACCCTGGCGAACTTGTACTTCTGCCACTGGACAGTGGCGTCGAGGAGTTTGGCCCCGGCGTTGGGCTCGAGCTGGGCCTGTGTCATATAGTGCCAGTCCTTGTTGGGGGCCGAGCCGTCCACAAAGAAGCGGACCCTGCGGAAATCGAAGTTGCTGTAGTCCTCGGTGTTTTTCTTTACGGAGTTATCAGGCCCTATATAGGTGTACCTCATCTGGATGCCGGTCCTGAAGCGGAACTTGTATTCGTTCTCGGTCTTGGGGTTCTTGTATTCGATACGGAAGCCGTTTTTCCAGTAGGCGTTCAGATTGGAGGCGGGGGCCTCCTTTTGCTTCTTTTCGAGCTTGTCTATCCTGCTCATCAGTTCCTTGACCTGGGCCTTGAGGGCGTTTATGTCATCGCCGTCAGAGGCCCCCGCCATGCCGGCGGAGACAAAAAACCAGGCCAATGCAGCCATAAAACAGGTGAAAAAAATAAATGAAAACCTTGATCTTCCCATGATTCCTCCTTTTCTGGTGGTAAAACTGTATCAAAAACAGAGGAGGCCACAGCGCCCGGTGGAGGGCCGCCGAAGGCGGACGGGCCCCCTCCCGTTCAAATTATTTTTTCAGCCACTCCTTGGGCACCACATACTCCCCGCCGACCGGTTTCTTTCCGCCGATATAGGCGAAGGCCTCCTTGGGTGTCATAAGGTAGTGATATTTTCTAAATATCGCCCTACCCTCATCGGACAGAATAAAATCTATAAACCTCTGGGCAAGGGCCCTGTTTTTGGTGAATTTCGATATGGCTATCGGGATATAGCCCACGCGGACGATATCCTCTTTTTTAAGTTTGACATTCTCTATCCTATCCGGGTCCCAGTAATGAAAGACCCTCCAGCCGACTGCCGCATCCGCCATTTTGAGTGAAATGGCGGTGGCGGTCTTGTCGCAACTCTCAGTGTAGTTGATGAGATTTTTCCTGAACGCCTCTTTCTCTTGCGGCGTGAAGGATTTTTCGACCATCTCAACGGCGTAGGCGCCCACACAGACGTTTTCAGGGTTCGCAATGACGACCTTAAGCCCCGGCCTTGTGAGGTCCTTAAGGCTGTGGATACCCTTGGGATTGCCTTTCTGGACGTTTATGGCGGGGACAAGATAGACCACTATCTTTTCGGTCTCCGGAAACACGGCCCCTTTTTTCTTGGCGAGCTCCATGAAGTCGGATGAGCCCGGAAAATAGATGTCCCCCTCCTTTGCAAGCATCATCTGAGAAAGGACGGTGCCAGACCCGCCGAAACTGATATCCACCTTGACGCCCGTCTTCTTCTCAAAGGCCTTCGCCGCCTCCTCCAGCGGCGGTTTTGACGCGGCACCCGCAAACACCATGATCCTGTCAGCCGAAAAGGCATCGCCCGGCAAGCCCGCCACGGCCATAAACCAAACGGCAACCGCGATCATAACTAGTTTAAATACCTTCATGCACTTTCTCCTTTCGATATATATTATTAAATACAACGATCGACAAAAATTTTTAGATAATCAAATTTTCCATCTCATTTTTTAAAAATTCCTTAAACCTCGCGTGCAAACCCCAAAATGACTCTATCGCCGCCTCGCCATCGCTTGTAAGCCTCGCCCCTCCACCGCCCTTGCCGCCGGTCGCGGTCTCTACAAGCGGCGCCTTTGCTTCACGGTTCATGGAGTCAACAAGCTCCCAGGCATGCCTGTAGGACATGCCCATTGAACGGGCGGCCTCTGAGATCGAACCGTATTCCCTTATCCTCTCAAGTAGCACGGCCCTGCCATAACCGAGAAAGGTCCCTGACGGCCCTTCAATCCAGACCCTGCCCTTAAGTTCATATCCGCCGTCTTTGACCGAGCCATCGGCCGGTGATTTGTCTTTATCATCCGAGTTAAAATTAGGTCTCGAATCTTTCATGTGCGCTATATAAAAATGGGAATAATGTTTTGTCAAGCTCCCGCCGCAAGACCGCGTGGGTTTTCATTCCCTGGCACAAATTCGATCAATGTTATCTCGGCAGGGGCGAGAAAGCGCATAGGCGGCCCCCACGTACCTGCCCCGCGGCTAGTGTAGAGCCAGGAATGATCCCCTGCCCTGGTCAGGCCCATGGCGTTGTGATAAACCAGCCGCGTCAAGAGATAAAAGGGGAATATCTGGCCTGCATGGACATGCCCTGACAACTGAAGGTCGAACCGCCTTGCCGACTCTTTGTCCACCAAGGGCTGATGTTTAAGAAGGACGATCACCTGGCCCCTGGGCAGCGCCTCGACAAGCGTGCTTTCCGCCGGCCTGTCGGCAATATTCTCCATTTTTAATGCAATGGGGTCATCCACCCCTACTATGTTGACAAGGCCGTGGATGTTTACGCTCTGCGACGACAACACCCTGAAGCCGGCCCTTGCGGTAAACTCAAGAGACCTTTCAAGGCCGGCAAAGGCCTCATGGTTGCCCGTCACGGCGAACTTACCATATCTCGCCTTAAGGCCGGAGAG
>JAJYLJ010000149.1 GCA_021787835.1 Deltaproteobacteria bacterium
TTGTGAGGATGGCCGTGAAGTCCAGGCGTTTTTTGGCGAGCACGGGTATAAAAACAAGCAAGATGAGCGCAAGGGCCGTATCGGAAAAGAAGATCATGCGAAAGCTAAGCGCGTTGAATGTGGGGGCGTAGGCCGAGATAAAGCCGAATTCCCGCCCCATTTGCTTGTCAAATACGTCTGACGCCAGCTCTCTTATGTATGAATAGCCGTAAGGGGTTATGAATATGGCCGGGAGCGAAAGCGCAAGGGCCGTGAATAGATGCCTGAATACCCGCCTTGGAAGGGCGTTTTGCGGGTAAAACAACTGGTTTAAGGTCTCCCCAGCCCCTATGCAGAAGAGAAATATGCAGCCGAAGATAAAGCCTCCATGCGTGTTTACCCACAGAAGCATTATTGCCGGGAAGAGATACGCCGCGTTTTTCGCCCGCTCCCCCGCGTGCTTGATGTAATACCAAAGCGTAACGCTGGCCGTCATGAAAACCAGCGACAGCATTTCCGGCTTGTCGTTGGCGGCGGCACCCAGGCTGAAGATGCAAAGAAGCGCGGCAGTCCATGTGAGCGGGTGGAGCGCGACGCCCCTTTTTTGGGCAAGCCAGAAAATAGCCATGAAAAATGAGGTGAGCGCGAGGTACCGGAAGACCACGACGCCCGTGAAGCCGGTGAAGGAATAAAGCAGATAGTAGAGTATCTGGCCGAGCCAGGCGCAATATATGTGTGCGTTGGTGGAAGGCGTCCATGAATAGACGGTGTTGTCTGGGATGAGGGTCTTGTGCCCTATCATGTATCTGCCGTAGAGTATGTGAAAGAAGATGTCGCCGTCTCCTATGGGCCTAATGAGCCAGAACCAGAGGGTCAAAAAGGCAAGGGCCGCCATTGTCATCACAACGGCCTTTTGCATCGTGGAATACGACGGCCCCTGCGGCGCGGGGTCTTTGAATAGAGATATGCCCGTCAAAACGCTGCTCTTTCAGATCCGGCAGGCCTCATGCGTTTGTCATCACCATGTTCCGCTAAGCTGTCCCTGCTGGAGTACGTATGTGCCGTCTCCCTTGGGGCAGACCGGATTGGTCCTTGTGCCCTGGACGATGAACGGGTCGGCGTCGGTGCCGCCGCCTGAGAAGCTTATTTCAACGCCCGGCGGGTAGTTGAGGACCTGGCCGTTTATCGTCTGTGTGGAGTTAAAGCCGCTTGCCGGAGGGGCCGTGCTGGTCTCTGAATACGCCTGCACCAGCGCCGTCATGGTGTCGTACGCGACTGTCTCCACCTCGGAACAGCGGGCGTTGGCCACAAAAGACGTGTAGATCCCGGCGCTCACCGCGGCCAGGATCGCTATGATGGCCAGGGTGATCATGACTTCGATAAGGGTGAAGCCGCGTTGACGTAATAGGGCCGGCATAACTTGAGCCTTTTAATTCAAATAAAGATGCGCCCCGCCGGGGGACGATACCCGGCTGGGGCTTGATGTCAGACTGTCACCTTAAGCCTACGGGGTCAAGGTGCATGTAATGTTAGTGTTGTATGCCCCGGTGCATGCGGCTGTGTATGTTGTCCCATCCGGCGTATTGCCGGTAAGCGTAGAGTTAATCGCTGTACAGGTGCCGCCGGCGGAGGTAAAGGTTGTGTTAGTTAAATACGGAAGAGTCGGGGCTGTGTTGCAGGAAACAAGGTTGGTCGAGTTAGTGTTTACATCCTGCTGACAGTCAGCGGCCATCTCCTGCGCGCACGCACGCGCGCCGTCTATGAGCTTTGACGCCTGGGCCTTTCTTCTGTAGGCGTTGTACTGCGGCAGCGCTATGGCCGCCAGGATTCCGATGATCGCGATGACGATCATCAACTCGATAAGTGTGAAGCCCTTTTGATCCCTGTGCATCTGTGCAAACATCTTGCGCCTCCTTTTTACCTCTTAAGTTTAGATTTTTACTATTTGTTTCCAGATTCGGCAATAATTCAATCATTAAGCCCTTAAGCCCTTTATCGGGCGGTCGCCGTGACCCCTTTAATCTTAAAAAAGATGCAATAACGATGCCGGAAAGGACGCCCATAAAATAGTGGTCAGCCGGACTTGTCTGACTATATATCGTATATTTTGTTATTTAAATATTTTTCTTGCGAAAAAAAAGTGACAAATTTTGTCAAATAATTACATAATTTGTCAGCCGTGCAAACTCTTCTGATACAACCGAGCAGAAAAGCCCGAAGGGCAGGTATCCTGCATAGCCCAAGATGGGCATCTCGAAGACCTGAAAGCGTTGCACAAACGGCACTGTGTACTCCCAGCGGGCAAAAGAAAAGTAGTTCCACATCTCCCAGAGAAGGCCGCACAAAAGCCCCGCCGCAGCCGGAAGCAGCACCGGCCTCCAGTCGCCCGCCCTCGCCTTTGCAAAGACCGTCTCTTCGCCGGAGAGCGCCTCAAGCGCCAGGATAATCGCAAGCGGCGAAAGCCAGAGAAGAGGGAAGAGATACTGCGGCCGGACGCCTATGCCTGTAAGCCCGGCCGCCGCCAGGAGAAGCGCCAGCCAGGCCGCAAGGCGCGGGCGTCTGGGCGCGGGCGTCAAAGGGCCTTTGCGCTCCCGCCCCAAGGTGGGAAAGGTTTCGAGCCACTCTGTTGTGCTCGACACCGCGGGCAGGACCGTGGCGAAGGGCGGGGTGGCCAGCAGAAAGTATTCCATTGGGCTCATGGCCGCCGCCCCCACATAGTGCCAGTTCTGGACAAAGCGGTTCAGGTACTCGAAGTACCACCAGAAAGAGGCGCTGAAGGGAAAAAGCGCGATTAGAAGCCCGGGCCGGCTGGTCAAGAGGCAGCGGCCTGTACGCTGGAAGGTAAGGGCGTTAATGACAATGATGTAGGCTGTCCACAGAGGGCTGAAGGTAAAACTCTGCCATCTGGCAAACCAGGCAAAGCGTGTCCAGGCCATCACCCAGGCCGCGGCAAGCAGTATCACCCCGAGCCGGCCCCACCATGGGAAGGGCCGTTTTGTCTTTTGGAAGGGTGGATCAGCCCCGGCCGGAGGCAGCCTGAGCCAGGCGGCGAACAAGGCCGCCGCCGCGATGGGCAAGGGCGCGAGCGATAGGAAAACCAGCCAGGAAAACCGCGGCTGAATCACAAGGCGCGTAACCGGCGGGAAGGCCAGATATGGGGCGGGGTCCTTGCCTGAAAGCAAGACGCCGAGCGGCGGCAGGCCGAGAAGCAGCAAAGATAGAATCAGCAGCTTGACAAGAGGTTTCGGAAACAAGCCGGTCACCTCCTTTTGCGCCTTCCCGGAGGCGCGGTTGCCAGAATCTTTCAAAAGGTCTTTAGGCATCAACCTTAAAAAGCTATTGACGGCCCTTTTTGTCAAGCGTTTTTTTGCATCCGATAGTCTGTGGTAAGACTCTTGCGTAACCCTGCGGGCCGTGGCACGGGTATCCCGCACAGGCGGCCATGGAGGGCCGCCGCCCTGGCCCGTGGACAGGATGTCCACTGCCGGGGAAGGGAGAGCCGTGCCACGGCCCACCCTGACCGAGGCGAGCGTTATCAAGTATCTCTAGCTCGCATCTTTGCAATCGTCCGTCCTTGCGCAACGCATGGCGGGTGTTATATTTTTTTAAATGAATCCCGCGATATTCCGTCTGTATGAAAGCTTTTTTCTTTCTCATAAATAGCCGGCGGGCAGCGGCGGTTTTATTTGGATAATCTGCCCGATGCCACCGAGACACACCTTAAGGCCGGGGGTCTTCGCATCCTTCAGC
>JAJYLJ010000031.1 GCA_021787835.1 Deltaproteobacteria bacterium
GTAAGGCGATGATCGCATCAATCGCGAAATCTGCGCCCTCATGGGCAGCGGCTATTGCCAATAGGGTCCCACCTCATGATACGAAATTAGTCCCTGATTCATCGGTACAAGCCTGGGAATGGCGCCAGCTCTTGGAAGAGATTGTAAGGCGTAATGAACTCGATGCCCATGCTCTTCAGCGAAAGATCGATCAGAACAAACGCATACTCAGGGATGTTACTATCAGTTTAATTTCCGCCAAAGCGTGGGCAAAGCAGATAGGACGGGTCCAGGGCAATCAGCCAATGAGACAGGCACTTGTCGGTTGGCTCGACACATACAAAAAACTCAAATCTACGCAGAAGGCGGAAATCAAGTGGAAGCTGCTGTCTGAAAGCCGGAAGCTAATGAAGCTTTCTTCGCGGGCAGTGCCGGTATGGATCATGCCCCTAGCAGCAGTAAGCGAGAACTTCGATCCGGCGTCAAATGGCTTTGATGTTGTGATTATAGACGAGGCGAGTCAGGCAGACCTTAATGCGCTCATAGCGATGTACCAGGCCGATAAAGTAGTTATTGTTGGGGACCATGAACAGGTGACGCCAGATGCGGTCGGCCAGAATTTATCGCTTATGCATAATCTCATAGACACTTATCTTAAGGACATCCCCAATTCCCGCTTGTTCGATAATCGTTTCTCTGTTTACGATCTTGGCCGGCAATCTTTTGGTGAAGCCATCTGTCTTGTGGAGCATTTCCGCTGTGTGCCGGAAATCATCGCGTTTAGTAACCGGCTGTCGTATGATGGCCGCATACGCCCCCTTCGTGAATCGACCTCCACACATTTAAAACCAGCCTGCATCGAGTATCGTGTCGATGGGGTTGCTCAGAACCAGGTGAACTGGAAAGAAGCGGAAACGATAACGGACTTTATTAAGGCCATGTGCAAACATCCGGCTTACGCGGGCAAGACAATTGGTACCATCTCGATGGTAGGAGAATCTCAGGCATACGCCATCGATAAAAAGTTGCGCGAGGCCCTGGACCCGCTGGATTACGATAAGCGCAGAATGTTATGCGGAAACTCGGCAAATTTCCAGGGAGACGAGCGAGACATAATTTTCCTTTCTGTTATCGATAGCGGAAAGGATATGGGCGAAGGCCCTCTGGCCAGAAGAGGGGAGGGCGCTTTTGAGGCCTTCAAGAAGAGGTACAATGTCGCCTGCAGCCGGGCAAAGGACCAACTCTGGGTTATTCACTCACTGGACCCGCACAATGACCTGAAACCCGGCGACCTCAGACGTGATCTCATTCTTCACGCTCAAGACCCGGCGGCGACAATCCGCATGTTCGAGCAAGAGGAAAAGCGAGCGGAATCGGAATTTGAGAGAGATGTTATACGAATTTTGGCCAACAAGGGCTATAGGCTTCAAACACAATGGAAAGTCGGCTATTATCGTATCGATATAGTCGTTCAAGGCAACGGTAAAAGGCTTGCAGTAGAATGTGATGGCGATAGATGGCATCCCATAGAAAAACTGGCCGATGATATGGCGCGGCAAGCAATCCTTGAAAGGTTGGGCTGGACATTTGCTCGAATCAGGGGCAGCGAATTCTACCGGCGGCCGACTGAGGCCATGCGCCCTGTTTTTGATCAGATCGACTCCATGGGAATACAGCCATCTTTTGGTGAGGAACAGTCTCCTGCGTCAGTCAGTACGTTGGTCCAGGAGCTTGAAAAGATAATCGAAACGTACTCCGCCGAGGATGAGGAGTCCTCAAAACCGGATGAAAACCCTGACCAGGGCAACGGTAATGAAAGGGAAATTCGTCAAGGTAGAATCCAAAGCCGGCTCCCACTGGCGAATCAAGGGAATGTCATTTCAATCGCCCCTCGCAACTGGTTTAATGTTTTCGATGAGATATTAAAAGAGAATAAGAATCTGGGCCCTGAGGATGTAATTCGAGCGGCGGCAAGAAAGAATGGCTATAAGCGAATGGGCGGATTGGTAAAAAAAGAGATTGAAAATGCCTATCGGATATATCGAAAAAAACATCTGAAGGGATGATTTTGCGTATTGCCCTTATAGACAAAAAAGCTATGCGATGGAGGTATAGTTCATGTCAGTAGGCTATATTTATGTCCTCTCAAATTCAGCAATGCCAGGGCTATACAAGATCGGTTTTACGAACAGAGACGTAAAGTCTCGCGCACAGGAACTTTCAGCCGCTACTGGTGTTCCATCACCTTTTGAGGTCGAGTATTATTGTCTAACCCAAGATGTTGAAATCATCGAAGCAGAAGTCCATAAACGGTTAGCTAAACATCAATCGGGGAAAGAATTCTTCTCCGTTTCGTTAACGCACGCTGTGGACATAATTGATTCCTTGACTCAGGAAATAATGCCAGACCGTTACTCCACAGTTCGAAGAACTGGATTTGACAATTCTGGCCGCACCCTCTATCTTTGCCCCACATGTGGCGCAAAAAATGAAACGCCCCAGAAGTGTTTAAGTTGTGGTAGAGAATATATTGGTTAAAGTAAACTATGTTCTCATCCTTGCTTATAAGTACTGATAAAACGGAGAGCGAAAATGAGCCGGTATTATATTAGAGAGGCGTTTGGTGATACTCAGGCAGATTGCACGTTGACTCGTCCGGAGGGCTTGGCAGATAGCAGCGAAGCCGCTTCTCAATAAAGCCGATGGCGAAACAGCCATCCTGCGGCAGTCAACGTTGTGACGGCTATTGCCGCCAATGGCCAAAACTGGCCGATCAACAAGTGGAAGGACATGCCTTCCAGAAAAACTCCCCGGAGTATTACCATGAAATAACGCATAGGGTTGAGCAAGGTAAGTTCCTGTATTAGAGGCGGCATATTTGCAATAGGCGTCGTAAAACCCGACAGGATGATTGCAGGCACCAGAAACAGGAAAGCGCCAAGCAGACCCTGTTGCTGCGTTATCGCTATGGAAGAGATCATAAGCCCTATGCCTATGGCGGACAGAAGGAACAGAAACACTCCTGTATATAGCGTAGCCACATTGCCCAGGAAGGGGACTTTAAACCATAACACAGCCGCCAGAATGATCACGGTCGCCTCAGACATCCCGATAAGAAACCCTGGAAGCGATTTGCCTATGATCATCTCAAGAGGCCGAAGCGGCGTCACCAGCAGCTGGTCGAAGGTGCCTTGCTCACGTTCGCGCGCGACGGAAAGAGCGGTGACCATCATTGTCACCACCAGGGTGAGCAGGCCTACAATCCCAGGTACGATAAACCATCGGCTCTCCAGGTTAGGATTGAACCAGGCGCGGGTCGTCACATAAGCGGGCGGCCCTGCCCGGCCGTGGCGGGCATTCCATGCAGTGTTGAAATTATTGATTATGGTGGACGCGTAATTCTGCGCCAGCATGGCTGTGTTGGAGTTTCTCCCGTCGACAATGATCTGCACCCTAGCGGACCGGCCAAGCAGGAGATCCCTGCTGAACCGGGAATCTATGTGGATCACCAGAAGCGCTTCCTTCTTATCGATGACAGGCTCAATCTGTCCTTCGCTGCTGAGCAACGCCACCTCGCTAAAATTGGGTGATCCCCTGAAGCCCGCAAGCAGGTCCCTAGACGCCTTGCCGGTATCTTCGTTGTACACCGCATAAGGAACATTCTTCAGGTCGTATGTCGCGGCATAACCGAAGACGAGCAATTGCACCAGCGGCGGGACAACGACAACCATTCTGCTTCTCTTGTCTTTAAGCAGAGCGAGAAATTCCTTTATTGTCAGGGCCAAAATTCGGCGCCACATACCGGCCTCCTATTCAAGACGCTTACGGAACTTCCTCGTACTTATGCCAAGGAAAATTGCGGACATGATAACCAGCGCCAGCGCATTCGGAAGAATCACCTGCCATATGTCGCCCGCGAGAAATACGGTCTGCAGTATAGCCACAAAATAACTGGCGGCGATGAGGTGAGTGACAAACCGAATCGGCAAGGGCATGCTTCTGATGTCAAAGATAAACCCGGACAGGATAAAGGCCGGAAGGAATGTGACGATAATGGCGACCTGACCCGCCACGAACTGGTTCTTTGATATGATCGAGATTAGGAGCCCCATCCCGAGCGATGCAAAAAGGAAGAGCGAGGCCGCGACAAACAGAACGAAAAGCGACCCGATCAGGGGGACCCGGAAAAGGAAAAATGACATCGTCACTGATAGCGTCATACCGCCCAGGCCTAACGTAAAATAAGGAATGATTTTGCCTAAAAGTATTTCTCTCTTTTCGACCGGGGTCGCCAGGAGCGCTTCCATCGTTCCCCGCTCCCATTCCCTGGCCATCACCATGGCCGTCAATAGCGCCCCGATCAGCGTCATTATGACGGCTATGAGTCCCGGCACGAGGAAATCGCGGCTCCTGAGCTCACTGTTAAACCATATACGCTGCTCTGTTTGAACGGGTATATTATTCATGGCTGAACCGCGCGCAATTGACCGTAATCCAAGCCATTTGCTCCATGCATCCTGGACATAACCCGAGATCTGCCGTGCGTTATTCGCATCGGTGCCGTCGACGATAACCTGAATGGGCGCTCCCTCCGGGCCCCTCAACTGCCTTGAAAAATCTTCCCTGAGATGTAAAATGCCTTCGATATCGCCCGATTCCATGGCGGTGACCGCCTGCCGCATCCCCGGCATGACGACCGGAGAAAAATAGCTGGACTGCCGGAAAGAACCGATGAAACTTGACGTATCGGCGTTGGGATTGTCGACAACGATCCCGAGCGGCACATGTTTGGCATTGAGAGACACGCCATAGCCGAAAAGGAGCAAAAGCAATACCGGCATCAGAAAAGCAATGGCAATACTGCTCGGGTCCCGCAGGATCTGCAAAAATTCCTTCCGCAAAAGACCCCTGAGCCGCATTTTCCCGCCCCCCCCTGGAAGTCCGCCGGAAGTCCGTGCCGTCTTTTTTACATTCTCCGGGGTCATGATGTCTTTTGTGCGGGCGCGTTATCCGAAATGAGTGAGATAAAGGCGTCCTCCATGGTCGGCTCGGGAAGGTCTGCGGATACGGCTTTTGCCTTGATCTCCGCTGGTGTTCCCAGCGCAAGGATCTCACCCGCGGACATGACGGCGAGGCTGTCACAGTATTCTGCCTCTTCCATGAAATGGGTAGTCACCATGACAGTCACCCCTCGTTCAGCCAGCGTATTGATGCGATGCCAGAATTCGCGCCTTGCTATCGGATCCACGCCGGAAGTCGGCTCATCAAGGAAAAGGATATCAGGGTTATGCATAAGGGCGCAGGCCATGGCAAGCCGCTGTTTATGGCCAAGCGGGAGTTCTGCGCTCGTAATCTCCTCATGATCGCCGAGATCGAACCGCTCCAGTGCCCACTGAATGTTTTCCCTGAGGGTTCTGCCCGAAAGCCCGTAAGTGCTGCCGAAGAATCTGAGATTTTCCCTGACGCTGAGGTTGCCGTATAACGAAAATTTCTGGGACATGTAGCCGATGTGCGCCCTTGCCGCAGCTGGGGCCTTTCTGAGGTCCACGCCCGCGACGCTCAGGTTTCCGGCACTGGGCGGCAATAACCCGCACAGCATCCGGAAAGTTGTTGATTTGCCGGCCCCGTTGGCGCCGAGCAGACCAAAAACTTCTCCCTTCTTTACGGAAAATGTTATTCTCTTGACGGCATAGAAATCTCCGAACTTTCGCTGAACATTTTTTACTTCAATGATGTGATCATCTGAAGTCCCGGTATGTGCAGCAGTAACTATTCCTTCATCTGCGGTCTTCAGGCTGACCGGCCGGCTTCGCCGGAGGATAGAGATAAAGGCGTCCTCGAAGCGTGGCCTCACAGGAGTCAAAGACATATTTTTTGCTGAAGGCAGAAGTGCCGCCGGTTCCGGTGGGACTGTGCCTTCCATAACCAGTCGAACACGGTCGCCCTGAACGACGGCATCCGTTACATCAGGACATCTCAGGAGATCGCCCTGCAAAACACGGTTTTTCATTCCGGGAACGGAAACTGAGTATGTATGTCCCTGCATAGGTTCGCTGAATGACTCCGGCGGACCCTGTCCGAGCAGCCGGCCTTCATGAAAAAGGATCACGTCATTGCAGCGCTCCGCTTCATCAAGATAAGCGGTGCTGAGCAGCACGCTCATACCCTCTTCACGCACCAGGCGGTATACTATCGACCAGAGTTCGCGCCGCGAAACAGGGTCGACACCAACAGTAGGTTCATCCAGCAACAACAGTTGCGGCGGCCGCACAAGAGTGCATGCAAGGCCGAGCTTCTGTTTCATGCCGCCCGAAAGACGCCCTGCAAGTCTCGAGATAAAGGGGCCCAACCCCGTCATGTGGAGCAGTTCTTCGAAACGGGGGGGGCGTAATTCTTCCGGTACCTCATGAAGGTCCGCATAAAGCTTCATGTTTTCCATAACGGTCAGGTCTTCATACAGTCCGAATCTCTGAGGCATATACCCGATCGAGGCCTCCATGAGCAGGGAATCACTGGTTGCATCAATGCCGAGGATGGTGATTTTGCCTGCATCCGGCGCAAGGAGTCCCGTTGACATCCTCATAAGGGTTGTCTTGCCCGCTCCGTCGGGCCCTATGAGGCCGGTTATGATGCCTCTGCGGACAAACATGTCCACATTTTGAAGGGCGGCAATCTTTCGCTTCCCTGTTACAAAATATTTGCTGACACCTTCCAGGATTATGACAGAATCTTCAGTTGCAACGGTGTGCATGCTCTGGCCGGGACCCGGCATCAGCTATTCTTGCAGCGCCCGGGTCAGGACTTCCTTTTTTAAGCGTCTGGTTCAGAGGGATAACAACGGTCGCGGGCATGCCCAAACGGAGCTCATTCTGCGGGTTGCAGACGTATATCCTCACCTGGTATACAAGCTTTGTTCTTTCCTCCGTAGTCTCGACCGATTTGGGCGTGAACTCGGCCGTCGGCGATATGAAGCCCACCCATCCCTTATAACGTTTGCCGGGATAACTGTCTGTTGTGACGTCAGCAGACATTCCCAGTCTGATCTTTCCCAGGTCGGGCTCGGACACATATGCCCGGACCCACACCGGATTGGTAAGCGCAAGTGTATAAACCGGGGTCTCCGGAAACGCCATATCGCCCGGTTCGATAATGCGGCTCTGTATTACTCCCGCAGAGGGGGCGTAGAGCCTCGTATCCTGGAGTTGCCTTTCGGCAAGGCGTAACGCCGCTTCATCGGCTTTGAGCCTAGCCCTGGCAGCTGCGATGTCTTCTTTTCTGGGCCCCTCGATGGCAAGGGCCAGCTCCTGGCGTGCTACGTCAAGGTTAGCCGCAGCACTTTTAAGGGCCTTCTCGTCATTGTCAAGCTTCTGATGAGACATGTACTGCTCGCGAAAGAGGGCTTCCGTTCTCCGATAAGTCGCCTGGGTGTCCTTAAGTGCCGCCTCGGCAGCCCTTACACGCGCCCGTGCCTGCTCGATTTCTTCGGGGCGGCTTCCTGCCAAAAGGCGTGCAAGTATCTGTCTCTGGGCCGCCAACTCGCCGGCAGCCTGTCCGACCGAAGCCTCATATCGGACAGGGTCGAGTTCGGCCACAAGCTGTCCGGGCTTCACGGGGTCTCCTTCCTGCAACAAAAGTTGCAGGACTCTGCCCGTAGCATGAAAGGCAAGCTCGACCTGCCGGATATCGACGTTGCCGTAAAGTCGCAGAGTCTTCTTAGCCTTATGGTGAACAGAGAGATAGACAGCCACGCCGATGCCGCAAACAATAAGAACAAGCAGTATGAAACCGATGATCTTCTTTTTTTTCATCTTACTTCCTCTTTTCCCTTGTTTGCATCTTTCCTTGGCCGGACTGTCAGCAGGGTGTTGACATCCTCAACATCCTTGATATTTACAACTCCCACGGCTTTCTTGAGCCTTATCCTGGCCAGAACGTGATTGTAAAGGGCGATCAGTTTATTGCGTCTCATGTTTGTATAATTTTGAATGCTGTCAAGAAGATCCGTGATGGAATGAGTGCCCACCTCGTAACCCTTTTTCATCGCTTCCATAGAGACGCGGGCAGATTCCTCGGCCTCCGTTGCTGCGTCGAGCTGGGCCACGGAGTCCTTAAGAGTAAGAAAACTGCTTTCGGTCTCGAAACGTATCTGGTCCCGAATATCTTCCACGCTATAACGGCTGGCCGACGCAAGCGCTTCGGCCTCCCTGATTCCGGCGCTGATCTCTCCTCCTTCATAGATGGGAACGACAAGGGCCAGCCCCGCCCAAATATCGGTACGCTTCAGCTCAGGAAGAAGTTGCCCTTTTGCGTAACCATAGCCAGCTTCGAGATTGATACGGGGCCAGCGGGCGCGACGGGCGATCTCAACCTGATCCTGCGAGACCCGCAATTGTTTCTGGGCCTGCAAAAGCAAAGGCTGGTTTTCGAATGCCATTTTTATCCAGGGTGCGATCTCATCAGGAACCGGTCCTTCGGGTCTGATGTTTCCGAGGTCGTCGAGTTCCCCGACCGGACTATGAGTGAGGCGTATAAGCGCCTGTTCAGCTATTCGTACCGAGTTTCTGGCGTTAATCAGATCCGAATCGGCTCCGTCAAAGCGCGCCCTTGCCTCGCGTACGGAGACGATGTCGCCTGTGCCGACTCTGAGGAAAGCTTCTGCCTGGTCCAGAATCTTTTTCAATAAATCCCTCTGGCCAACGGCGACACGTTCATCTGCCCTGGCTTGGAGGACGCCGAAGTACGCCTCGGAAACCCGAAGAATAAGGTCCTGTTCGGCGGCCAGCACTCCTTTTTCCGCTGCGCCGATCCTCGAATCGGAAGCCTTCACGGAAGTCCAGTTCTGGCCGTTGACAACTGGCTGTATGAGTGTAACGCTGTAATTCGCCGCGGTGTAACCCTCATCTACGGTCAGAGGCGGAAAACCACTCATGTCTGTGTGGTAAAGGCTTACACCGGCGCCCGCATTTACTTTGGGATAAAGTTCCCCACGCGCTGCGGATCCGGAAGCCTTCTCTGCCTGAAGCTGGGCCCGCGCTTTCTTCAAAATGGGATTGGTCGATGCCGCCTGCCGGCAAACCTCAAGCAGGTCCTCGGCGCAAGCTGCGGTAGGCGAACCTATACCAGTGAGAAGAATTAATAAGAGAGCGAAGATGCATTTCAGTGCAGACTTAGAAGTATCTTTCATTCTCCTTCCAGTCCAGCCGATCGTTAATATTTTATGAAACTTTTTGAAGCTATGAAAATCGCCTGTGGAGCATTGCCGGGAAAACGACATGTCAGTTTTGCTGATTTAAAATTATAGTACAAAACGATTTGTCTCTAAAGCTATTGCCGCCTCCTTATTATTGTTTTTGCCGGTTAAATTCAAATCTTTGACTTTACCTTATAAAAAAACCCTTACCATGTGACGAGATCCACTAAAATATTCTTCCGGCCACTCACGCTTGTAAATTTTCCCTCACTTGCTCCAGGATACGTTTCACAGTTTCTATCTCGGCTGGATCTATTCCCCGATAAGCGCGCTCCAACATTGCGGAGCCAGTCTTTGATACTTTCTTCCAAATCTTGGTTGCACGGGCTGTAGGAACCACAAGTTTTATACGGCCATCTTTTGCATTCGGTTGACGTGTTACCCACCCGTCCCGCTCCATGCGATCAACAAGGGCTACCCCAGTAGCGCGTGTTATTGAAAGGCGGTCAACCAGTTCGGATTGCGACAGCGGGCCCGATGCGATAAGTTGCGCAAGCGCAAACATCTGAGCCGAACTTACGCCGGTCCCCTTGAGGCCCCTCTCCAGGGCGCCGAGGAAGGCCTTCAGGGTAAGATTGCAATGAAAGCCAAGACTTTCATGCGGATCCAGAAGCGGCAATGCTAACCTCCGATTTTTATAATTGTTAGTATGCTAACTTATGTTTTTTGATTTGTCAATCTGCCATGTTACGAGCGCTAATAAAACCCTCCTCTTAGACCCATCGAAAATTGGCACGCTTCAAAAAAATAGGAGTCGGCAGTTTGTCCTTTTCAGTCTCAAGCGGCTTCTAAGCACCTCAAAAATGCTGCTCGAAACATGCATTTTGCCGGAATCTGGCAGATGGAAAGCTACGGGGCATACTTTAGCATCCGCCGCCTTCTACTTACAGTAAATAGTTGAAGGGGCTCCGAACCTAGCCTCTGGCCTCAACAGCGTTTCTTTCCAGGAGAAACCTTGCTGTTATGCTGAAAGCCGCCTATGAAAGAGAGTAACGACAGATTAATGAAATCTGGAGGCATAATGGAGTTATGGCTTTTTGCTAATTCGATACCCTACAGATTCCTGTGGCGTGACGATTTTAAGGTCAAAAGGCAGGTCGCCAATATCTAGAAGGTCCTTATCCCCGGTTATCAATGTCCCGGCCTTTGCGGCAAGGCAGCATTCGAGGACCATGTTATCTTCAGGGTCTCTGCATAAAGACACCTTCTTAGAGGGATGGACCACCTTGGCATTTGCGACAAAAGCGGCTATGCCCGCAATAAGGGCCTTCATCTGCTGGTGGGTTATCTTTCCCCGTTCCTCAAGTTTGAGCGGGGTATCACGATATTCTTCGATGAGGGGCTGAGATACAAAAATTTCAGAGTGCTTGAACGCCTTCTTGATTGCCTTTTCCGGGACACCGCCAAAGGCAAACGCCGAGATAAGCACGCCGGTATCAATTACGACTCTATTTCTTTTTCTCGTAAGCCTTTCTCCTCACGGCTTTAACGGCGTTATCGACGTCTTTCATGGTGAGCCTGGTCTTTTTAAAGGCTTCTCCCGCAACTTTAAAAGCGGCATCGAGCCTGTCTTCCGGCGACAACACGGACAGTATGTAATCCTCCGGGTCGATCTTCTTTTTGGCTGCAGCCAAAGTCATATAAAACACCTCCTTTCGCCCTTTCGTTCTATTTTAAAGGAAATCTTCGACAAAATCAGTGAAATACGGCGGGGGAATACCAGACTTCTGATGGATGGTGGCCGCCCGGGCAGGGCGGCCACCTTGCTTTCGGCCCTGGATTTTTTATGCGGGTCCGGTGTCGGCTTCGCCATTAAAGTCCGATAGGTCTTGTCTGGCTAGAACCCAAAAAAGTTTCTGGTGGCTTCAATCTGCTCGCTGATGGAGCGACGGCCGCCCTGTCGGGCTGCCGCCTGGGCCTCCTCTGACCGTTCTTGCCTGGCTTTTGCCTGTACTTTGCCATATAGGCCCGCTTCCGCATCTTCATGACGATTCCTCTTGCTACGTTTTCCGGCAGCCCGTAGTAAAATGAAACCTCTTTGGAAAGCTGGTCGAGGGAAAGCCGACACTTCGCGTTCTGGTACCTGTTCAGGACATACCGCTCGGGCTTGGTTAGGTCCAGCTCCTGGATGAATTTTTCCCTTAATGCCTTTGATTTGATCCGCCTCCGGAGACTCATCTTCAGCCATGCCAGGTTCTGCCATATTTGGCCCAGGGCTGAAAGGATATCCATGTCCTTGCCGGCCGGGTCTTTCTGGATGATCCCTCGCTTGATAAGAAACCTTAATGAAGCCTCTGTCATTGCGTATTTCCTGGCAATTTCCTCCAGCATTTTTGTCCTCCCTTCGGCTTATCGGGCAAATGCCTGCCCGGAATCTCACAAATTCAAAAAGACAACAAGTGTCGATTCTCACATTTTCAAAAAGAAACAAACTACGTTTTTGTTCTCTTTCAAACCCCCTAAATATAAATAGCAAGGGGGGCAACCCCCTTGCCTTCTAAAAATGGCCAGAAAACCCACGGAAATAACCCGGAAATACCACGGAAAACCCTGTGGTTTTGAGAGGAGGGGTTGCCCCCCTCGCTATATATACTTAAGGGGACAAATCGCATGAACAGGAATTTGAAGCAACCGGAAGAAGGTCGGCCAACGCTCCTGGACTGGGCCAGGGGTTATCTGACGAGGGGATTTTCCATAATACCCGTGACAAGGGGCACAAAAAAACCCGCTCTTTCTTCATGGAGAGAGTTCCAGGAGCGGCGGGTAACGGACAAGGAAGTAAACGCATGGTTTGGTAACGGCAGTAACGGCATCGGAATTGTAACAGGAGTTATATCCGGCATTGCTGTTGTTGATTTGGATGGCCCTGAGGCTGTGGCGTTCGCAAAGGCACACGACTTCCCCCCCACGCCGCTTGTGAAGACAGGGAAGGGATATCACGCCTATTACCGTTATAGCGCCGGCGTAAGGAACTTTCAGAAGCGCGACGACCTGCCGGGGATCGACCTTCGCGGTGACGGCGGATTCGTTGTCGCTCCCCCCTCAGTCCATGCGTCAGGGAACCGCTATCAGTGGGTTGAAGGGAAAGGGCTTGATGACCTGCCACTGGCAGAGCTGCCCGCGATGATACTGGCGCAACGTCCGGAAGATAAAACATCGCTTGTGAACCTCTACAAAGGCGTTGCCAGAGGCTCCAGAAATGACGCCCTGGCCAGACTCGCAGGCTCCTGGGCAAAAGATGGCCTTCCCTTCGATCAATGCCTGGAGATGGCTTATATCTGGAACACACTGAATACCTCACCATTGCCCGGCAAGGAAATCGAAAGGACAATAAAAAGCATAATCGACAGACACCGCGCGAACTACGCTCAAAAAGACCCGGCAAAGACCGGCATGGTCCTTACTACCCTTGGCGATCTTCTGAAAGAGCCCGAAGAGAATGTCACCTGGCTTGTTGACGGCCTCTTGCCCACAGGAGGCTTTTCCGTAATGGCGGCGAAGCCGAAGGTGGGGAAAAGTACCCTGGCGCGCGACTTGTCCTTCTCCATTGCCCGGGGAAAGTCCTTCCTCGGCAGAGATGTGGCTCAGGGGCCTGTTATTTATCTTGCCCTTGAAGAAAAGAAAAGTGAGGTTCGCAGGCACTTCAAAGATATGGGGGCCTCCGGCGAGGAGCCCATTTTTATCTATTCGGGCCGGGTCCCCTCGGATGCAATAGATCAGATCACGGCGGCCGTCCAGAAAATAAAACCCGTGCTTGTTGTCATAGACCCGCTTTTCAGATTCACAAGGGTCAAGGACACGAGCGCCTATGCGGAGATCACCGCGGCGCTCGAACCGTTTCTCCATCTTTCCAGGGAGACGGGGGCTCATATCCTTTGTATCCACCACAGCAGCAAGGGCAACCGCCAGGGCGGCGACTCCCTGCTTGGCTCCACAGCGATCTTCGGCAGCGTGGACACCCTTATCCTGTTAAATCGTAATGACAGTTACAGGACTATCCAGAGCATTCAGAGATACGGCAGCGATTTGCCGGAGACCGTCCTGAGCTTTGACAACACACAAAGGACAGTCACCATCGGCAAATCGAAGCACGAGACCGACCTGGACCAGCTCAAGGAGGCCCTGCTTGATTATCTGGCAACATCCGGCGAACCGCTAACCGAGGCCGTTATCGGCGAAGAAGTGGAAGGGCGCACTGCCTTGAAACGGAAGGCCCTCCGGGAGCTTGTGGCCGATGGCGTGGTCGCCAGGACCGGCAAAGGTGGAAAAGCCGACCCCTTCAAGTATTCTTGTTCCCATGTTCCCGTATATATAGAGGGAACAACAAAACAAGAACCGGAAAAAGCCCGCAAACCCAACACTGTAGCCAATTATTCTTGTTCCCGCAATTCCGGGGACAATGAAAAGACACGGGAACAAGAATCGGCTGCCCCCGGCGTTATCGACCTTGAGCACGGGGAAGTGGAGATACTGGAATGAAGTGCCAGGTATTAGAGCCATTCAGGGTAAAGACCTCCCAGGGTGAAATAGAGCTGCTGCCCGGCCAGATCATCGCACTTGATAAAGACAAAGCGATAAAGCTCCTCACTGAAGGAAAGGTCATCCCCACAAACAATGTTGCCTACAAAATCTATTCAAACATCCTCCAGGCGTTCCTGTGGGTGGTCGATACCGATGAAGACATGTGGGCGCTCAAAAATGAGGGCGCCTCGGAGCCGATCTATACGGCCGACGAGGTGCGAAAGCTCAAGGGCATCAGCAAGGAAGGGCTGAAGCGGGTCCACGGGGTCAAGGAAGTATTCGAAGGATCGAGAGTCAGGGATGTCCGCAAGAGAAGACTTTGATGGAAGATACCTCGCCGCGAAGCCTTTCTGAAAGCGATTTGACAGACAACCCTCCACTGGAGTATCTTCTTTCACTTCTGTTAAGTGAAGGAGAAGCCATGAAGGGGGCCATTAGGTATCGGGGGAATTGCCGGAACTGTGGCGGCGATTTCCTGTTTATCAGAAAATTGGGCTTCATTTGTCCTGAATGCAAAACCCGACCTGAAAGGTTTTATCTTGATCTGCCCTGGGCCGGAAAGCGCGTCCGGATTTATTCCGATAAACAGGGTCAGCCCCTGGATACTTATGACAGAGCGAGAGGCCTCCAGGCCCATATAAACGCGGAGATCAAAAGCCATACGTTTGACCCCTCCAGATATCTTAAGGCTGAGTTGAGCCGGTTTTATTTTTCAGCGGTTGCGCAAATATGGCTCAAAGAAAAGCTCAAAGAGGTTGAGCAAGGCTTAAAAGCCTATTCTTACGTAAAAGAGCTTGTGGCCTATAATGACCGATATTTCGGGCCATTTTTCAAGGACAAGGACATAAGAGACATTCGGCGTTATGACATAGACGAGTTCAAAGCCTCTTTTCCGGCGCATCTGTCCCCCAAGACGATCAAGAACATTTTCATAGCTCTCAAAAATCTTTTCATCACGGCGCACAGGAAAGAGATTATCGAGCGTGTTCCCTCTTTCCCCGAAATCCACGTCCCCGAGTACACGGGCTGGAAGTGGATCGACGCCGAAACGCAAGTTAAGATTCTCGATGTCATAGCCGAAAAACACAGGGCCATATTCGTATTCCTGTTTCTGCACGGTTGCCGGCCGGGAGAGGCAAGGGCGCTCAAGGCAAAGGACATCGATTTCCAAACTGGAACGATCAGGATCAGGCGCACATTCTCTTTAAACAAGCTCAGGGAGACCACAAAACAGAAAAGACAAAACATAATCCCAATTCATCCTGAATTTGCCCCTTATCTGAAAGAGCATCTTAAACTGTCCTTGCCGGAGGCCTTTATCTTCATGAATCCGATTACGGGGAAGCCTTACAATGACGAGACGCTTAGAAAGATATGGCATAGGGGTCTTAAGGCGAGCAATCTTGAAAAATCGAATCTGAGGCTTTACGATGCGTCAAGGCATAGTTTCGCAAGCCAGCTGGTGAACTCAAGCGTTCCTCTCAACATCGTGTCGAAACTCCTTGGCCACAGCTCCCTGAAAATGACCCAAAGGTATGCCCACGAGAGCATCGATACGATGAAAATAGCCATCCAAAATTTATCCTTGAGCAGCAAACCGACTGTCTCTGGACTGTCTCTGGCGAAAAAATAAGCTAAAAATAATTAATAAAATTAAGGAGTTATCTCGTAGGTTGAAGGGTTCGAGCCCCGTCCACCCCGCCAAATTTCCCTTATAAAATCAGCTAGTTAGAATCGGCCTTTTTCCCGTTTTGCACCAAACGTGCACCATCGACCACTGCCCGGAGCATTCTGACGCTTACGCTTGCATAGCGTTTTGTCATCTCCAGGGAGCTGTGTCCAAGGGCACGGGAAACGAGAGAGAGGTCAACGCCGTTATGGACGGCCTGAGAGGCGATTGAATGCCTGGTGGCGTTGTAGAGCTTTATGGAGGGGATTCCGGCTTTCTGCCTGGCCTTGTGCCAGAGCTTTCTAAGACCCTCTGACGTGTAGGGCCTAGACGCTTTATTCAGAAAGACAAACATATCGGGGAATTTCCCCTTGAGGACCGCAGGATCGAACGATGCCGAAAGGGGCAGACGGTAGGGCTTCTTGTTTTTTCTTGAACGCACTTCTTTCAAGCTGAAAGCCCTCTGGATGAGCACTTCCCCCAAGGCAAGGTCAAAGTCCTTCACCTTTAGTGCGCGGGCTTCTCCGGGGCGCACAGGATGGTACATCATGAATTCAAATATCGGCCGGTGGTGCGCGTCCAGGCAGGAAAGGATTTTAAGCTGCGCGTCCTTGTCTATCCACTCGATGGCTGGCTCAGGCGGGGAGAGGACTGGGAACTTCGGCCTCTTTGCCAGTATTTCAAGCTCGATGAGCCAGTGGCAGAAGGTCTTGAGGCCAGTCATGATGTTCTGCTTTGTTTTCAGGCTCAGGTGTTCGGGCAGGCCGCTCAAAAATCCCTCGATATGATGAGTGAGCAAATGGCGGCAGTCCACCCGCTCCAGATACGGCTTGTAATAATGCCGGACATAACGGGAAAGCTCTCTTAAGTGCGACGGCGCGAGCCCCTGGGAATGCTTCACATTGAGCCAGCGGTCAAGTAGCACTGAACCCCTGAACTGGTTGGCTTCTTTGGGAAGATAGAGGGCGATGTTCAGGCTGTTTTCATCGTCGGCCTTTCTTATTTCGTTTAAGAGGCGGCTTGCCTCCTCGTAAGAGGAGAGGATATGCCCGTCTGAATTACGGGCGATCCGGACTTTCCGGCCCTCGGGATCGGGGCATTGATCTTTTGAGAGATATAGGAAAATATAGAAGCTCCGGGGCCGGTTACCGCAGCCGGAGCAGACCATATCGAGAAAAGACTTATTACCGCGCTTTACATGGGTTTCGGTAAAGACACCACCGCATCTGCACTGCTCCCGCGTGCAAATCTTGCCTTTCATGGAATACGGAACCCCCCCTGAATTTTCGGGATTGTACTCCATCGGGGCATTTGTGGTCAAATTTGCCATTCGGCGCGCCTTGTTATGGATAGGTTTTTTCAAGAAATGCTTTTCCCTTAGTCAGGCAGCCGGCCTTTCTTTTGCATGTTTCTGACCTTCGAGCCCTCGAATACTTCCTTGACCCTGTGTACCCGCTTCAGCCCTTCCTTGCTTATACCCTTGAGCTTCCGCACCTCGTCAGCGGTATAGATCGGATCAGTAACGCCCTCTTTCTTGAGCGCCCACATGTCGTCATCAGTATCGACCACCCACAGAAATGCTTGGAGGATGTTTGAATAAATTTTGTAAGCTATATTGTTGGTGGGGATGATCTTCCCCTCTTTGAGGAGCTTTATCGCCTTGTCTTTATCAAGTGTGATGATCTGGCCCGGTTGCAGCTCTATTTCACCCTGGGAGATCCTTACCTTGAATGGCTCCAATACCTGGCACTTCATTCCAGTATCTCCACCTCCCCGTGCTCAAGGTCGATAACGCCAGGGGCAGCCGGTTCTTGTTCCCGAGTTTTTTCTTTCTCCGATGAATTGCGGGAACAAGAATAAATGGCTACGGTATTGGGTTTACGGGCTTTTTCAGGTTCTTGTTTTGTTGTTCCCTCTATATATACGGGAACATGGGAACAAGAATATTTGAAGGGGTCGGATTTACCCCCTTTGCCAGTCCTGGCCACCGCGCCATCCGCCACAAGTTCCCGGAGGGCTTTCCTCTTCAAGGCCGTGCGCCCTTCCACTTCTTCACCAATAACGGCCTCGGTCAGCGGCTCGCCGGATGTTGCCAGATAATCAAGCAGGGCCTCTTTGAGGTTATCCAGGTCGGTTTCACGCTTCGATTTGCCGATGGTTACAGTCCTTTGCGCGTTATCGAAGCCAAGGACGGTCTCCGGCAGGTCGCTGCCATATCTCTGTAAGCTCTCTATCGTCCTATAACCATCGTGGCGCTTGAGCAGTATAAGCGTGTCCACGCTGCCAAAGATTGCTGTGGAGCCAAGCAGGGAGTCGCCGCCCTGGCGGTTGCCCTTGCTGCTGTGGTGAATGCAGAGGACATGCGTTCCGGTTTCTCTGGAAAGAAGCAGCAGGGGTTCGAGCGCCGCGGTGATCTCCGCATAGGCGCTCGTGTCCTTTACCCTTGTGAACCTGAAAAGCGGGTCTATGACGACAAGCACGGGTTTTATTTCCCGGACGGCCGCTGTGATCTGCTCTATAGCATCTGATGGCACCCGGCCCGAATATATGAAAATGGGCTCATCGCCCGAGGCCCCCATGTCTTTGAAATGCCTGCGGACCTCGCTTCTTTTCTCTTCTAGGGCGAGATAAATAACAGGCCCCTGAGCCACATCCCTGCCAAGGAAGGACTTTCCCCGGGCAATGGAGAAGGACAAGTCACGCGCCAGGGTACTTTTCCCAACTTTCGGTTTTGCCGCCATTACTGAAAAGCCGCCGGTAGGCAACATGACATCAACAAGCCATGTGACATTTTCTTCGGGCTCTTTCAGAAGATCGCCAAGGGGAGTCAGGATCATGCCGGTCTTTGTTGTAGGCGATAATCGAAGCGAGGACGATTTCGATAATGGTGTCCTTGGAAAAACGCTGTCCTCTGCGTAAGTGGGCGACGAGCGTCCTGGATAAAAACGCAAGATGCCAATTTTTTTAAACCCCGA